>JBAZZO010000002.1 GCA_041658765.1 Coriobacteriia bacterium
TTCTCTGGCATCGAAAGCGGCATCCTCGTGGCCCTTCGCCGGTCGATCCGGCGTGGGCCGGTTCGAGTACCTTTTCTTCTGAGGCATCGAATCGGTTTCGAGTACATTCTTTCTGAGGCAACGCGGGCTCTTGTGCGGGTGAGCGGCGGCTGGTATCGTCGACCCGACCTTTAACACCGGTCCCGTGAGGCCGGCAAGGCGCACCAAGAGCATATAGCGCGACGCACCCCGGCGCACGTCCGCCACGCAGCCCGCGCGACCGCCCCGATGCCTTCTTGCCGGTACTCCCGCAGGAAGGCGTTTTCGTGGGCGCCGGTCTCGGCGCCATGAGGGGAGGACGGCGCGTGACGTATCGAACCAAGGCCCAGGTCATGGATGATGTCGCCATCGACCGGGCGCTCACCCGCATCGCGCACGAGATACTCGAGGCGAACAAGGGCGCGGACAACGTCGCGCTCGTGGGCATCCTCACCCGTGGTGCGCACGTCGCGGCGCGCCTCGCCGAGCGCATCAGCGCCATCGAGGGCGCGCAGGTCCCGGTCGGCAGTCTCGACATCTCGTTCTACCGCGACGACCTTGCCACGCGCCTCAATCCCGAGGTGCACCGCACGGACATCCCGTTCCCGGTGGAGGGGCGCGACGTCGTCCTCGTCGACGATGTCCTCTACACCGGCAGGACGATACGTGCGGCGATGGACGCCATCATGGACTACGGTCGTCCGCGCACCGTCCAGCTCGCCGTACTCGCCGACCGCGGCCATCGCGAGTTGCCCATCAGGGCCGACTACGTCGGGAAGAACGTCCCGACCGCCCGTCGGGAGCGCGTGCGCGTGAGCATCGAGGAGACGGACGGCCACGACGGCGTCGAGATCCTCGCCGAGGACGAGGGGGAGAGGTCCTGATGCTCTCCTCTCGCCACCTGATCAGCATCCGAGACCTGACGCCTGACGATATCCAACTCGTCCTGGACACGGCCGAGTCCTTCGTCGAGGTGAACGAACGCCGCATCAAGAAGCTGCCGACGCTACGCGGCCGCACGGTCATCAACCTCTTCCTCGAGCCCTCGACGCGCACCCGCACGTCGTTCGAGATCGCTGCGAAGAGGCTCTCGGCGGATGCGGTGAACATGAGCGGCTCGGCTTCGGCCACCGTCAAGGGCGAGTCGCTGAGCGACACGGCCAGGACGCTCTCGGCGATGGCGTGCGACCTCATCGTCGTGCGCCACAAGTACGCCGGGGCGCCCGACATGCTCGCGAAGACGATGGACTGCGCCGTCGTCAACGGGGGCGACGGGATGCACGAGCACCCGACGCAGGCGCTGCTCGATCTCTTCACGATCCGGCGGACGCTCGGCAGGCTCGAGGGCCTGCGGGTCGGCATCGTGGGCGACATCGCGCACAGCCGTGTCGCGGGAAGCCTCGTACCGGCTCTGCGTGCGGTCGGCGCCGAGCCGGTCGTCATCGCGCCGCCGACGCTTCTGCCGGCTCGGCCGGACGTGCTCGGGGCCGAGGTCTCACACGACCTCGACGCGACCCTTCCCGGTCTCGACGTCGTCTACCTCCTGAGGGTCCAGATGGAGCGCGCGGAGGGAATGCCCTTCCCTAGTCTGCGCGAGTACGCGCGGCTCTACGGCATGGACGGCGCTCGCCTCACGAAGGCGAAGGCGTCGGCGGTCGTCATGCATCCAGGCCCGATGAACCGCGGGGTCGAGATCTCCGCCGACGTCGCCGACTCGCCGCGCTCGATCGTGCTCGGACAGGTCAACTCGGGCGTGGCCGTCAGGATGGCCGTCATGTACCTGCTGCTGGGAGGAGCCGACGGTGGCGCTGCTGCTTAAGGGTGGACGCGTCGTCGACCCCGGGTCCGGGATCGACGGCATACTCGACGTCATCGTGAGAGACGGACGCATCGTCGAGGTAGGAGAGGGGCTGTCGATCCCGAAGGGGGAGACCATCGACTGCGCCGAGAAGGTCGTCCTTCCCGGTCTCGTCGACGCCCACACACACCTGCGCGAACCCGGGCGCGAGGACGAGGAGACGATCGAGAGCGGGACGCATGCAGCTGCTCGCGGAGGTTTCACGGCCGTGTGCGCGATGCCCAACACCGATCCCGTCTGCGACACCGGGTCGGTCGTGCGGTTCGTCGTCGAACGCGCGGCCGAGCGCGGTGTCGTGCGCGTCTACCCGATCGGGGCGATGACGACCGGTCAGCGTGGTGAGGCGCTCGCGGAGATCGGCGACATGGTGGCCGAAGGAGCCGTCGCGTTCTCGGACGACGGGCACAGCGTGAGCGACGCCGGCATGATGCGACTCGTCATGGACTACGTGAAGCGGTTCTCCCGTCCCGTGGTCTCTCACTGCGAGGACGTCACGCTCGTCGGACGAGGCGTCGTCGACGAGGGCGAGACATCGACGAGGCTCGGCCTTCCGGGTTGGCCCGCTGTCGCCGAGGAGACGGTCGTCGCGCGCGACCTCGCGCTGGCTGAGCTCACGGGCTGTCGCCTGCACCTGGCGCATCTCTCGACGGCAGGGTCCGTGCGCCTCGTGAGGGAGGCCCGCGAGCGCGGTGTCGACGTCACTTGCGAGGTCACGCCCCACCACCTCTTCCTCGACACGACCGCGCTTTCCGGCTACGACACGGACCTGAAGATGAACCCGCCGCTGCGCCCGCCCGCCGATCGCGAGGCGCTGGTCACGGCGTTGCTCGACGGGACGATCGATTGCATCGCGACCGACCATGCGCCGCACGCGGCCCACGAGAAGGAGCGCGAGTTCGAGCTGGCGCCTTTCGGCACGACCGGGCTGGAGACGGCGCTGTCGCTGGTGGTGACGCATCTGGTCGCGCCGGGCCTCGCGGACTGGGCCGATGTTGCGCGATGGCTGTGCCACGGACCGCGACGGGCGCTCGGGCTTCCCGAGATGCGTCTCGAGGCGGGCATGGAGGCCGACATCACGGTCGTCGATCCCGAGGCGCGTATCGAGGTCACCCCCGAGTGGTTCGTCTCGCGTTCGCGCAACTCCGCGTTCCTCGGGGCGAAGCTGCTGGGCAAGGCGAGCGAGGTGCTCGTCTCGGGGCGGTTCGCCCTGCGCAACGGCAAGGTCCCGGCGTGAGCGCCCGGCGCCGCGCGATGCTCGCCCTCGAGGACGGGACGGTCTTCCGCGGATGGTCGTGCGGCGCCGACGTCGAGGCCGCCGGGGAGGTCGTCTTCAACACCTCGATGGCCGGCTACCAGGAGGTCTTCACCGATCCTTCGTACGCGGGGCAGATCGTCACGATGACCTCTCCGCATATCGGCAACTACGGCGTGAACGGGGCGGACATGGAGTCCCGGGGCGTCTTCGCCGCCGGGTTCGTGGTGCGCGAGCTCTCCGAGGTCGCCTCGAACTGGCGCAGCGAGGGGACGTTGCGCGACTTCCTTGTCGAGCACGGCGTGCCCGCGATCGAAGGCGTCGACACCCGTCGGCTCACGCGGCACATCCGCGAGGCGGGCGCGATGCGAGCGGTGCTGTCGACGCTCGACCTCGACGAAGCGAGCCTCGTCGCGATGGCCAAGGCCTCGCCCGGGCTCGTCGGGCGGGACCTCGTCGCCGAGGTCGCCACGACCGCCTCCTACGAGTGGGGCGCGCCGATGCCGCCCGCGGGGGAGGTGCCGGTCGACACGGGAGTGCTTCCGGCGAGGCCGCAGTCGCACGTCGTGGCATACGATTCGGGAGTGAAGTTCAACATCCTGCGGAGACTGGCCGAAGCGGGATGCCGCGTGACGGTCGTCCCGCCGACTACGAGCGCGAGCGACGTGCTCGCCCTCGAGCCCGACGGCGTCTTCCTCACGAACGGCCCCGGTGACCCCGCGGCCGTCGACTATCTCTACGGGAGTCTTCGCGAGTTGCTGGGGAAGCGGCCGGTCTTCGGGATCTGTCTCGGGCACCAGATGCTCGCGCTCGCGGTCGGCGCTCGGACCTTCAAGCTCAAGTACGGGCACAGGGGAGGGAACCAGCCGGTCATGAACCTGCTAACGGGCCGGGTGGAGATCACCAGCCAGAACCACGGATTCTGCGTCGACTTCGGATCCATCGGGCAGCTCGACCCGGAGCTGTCGGGCGGGCTCACGCTCGACGTCGGCGACCTCGGCGCGTGGGTGCGCGCGCGAGTCGCCCCGGTCGTTCGCTCGTCATCCTTCGGACCCGTTCGGCTGACCCACGTGAACCTGAACGACATGACCGTCGAGGGCCTGAGTCTGCTCGAGGTAGCCGCGTCCTCGGTGCAGTACCATCCCGAGGCCGCACCCGGTCCTCACGATGCGCGCTATCTGTTCGACTCGTTCATGCGCCTCATGTCCGAGACGCCCGGCTGCGACGCCACGGCATAGGTCGGAGGGGGACAGGATGCTCACGACGATGCTCGTTCCGGTCGACTTCACGGACGATTCCGCGCTCGTGATCTCGGCGGCGGCGGGCCTGACGGGTCTCGGCGTACGCCGGGTCGTCCTCGTCCACGTGGTCGAGGCTTCCGGCATGGAAGGTCCCGCGATCGCCAAGAAGGTCGACTCGGTGCGCGAGGGCCTGCGCAAGGACGCTGAGCGGCTGCGGGCGTGCGGTCTCGACGTCGAGGTCCGCGTGCCTGCGGGCGATGAGTTCCACGAGCTTCTCGTCCTGGCGTCCGAGCTCCACGCGGACGGGATCCTCTGTGGCAGCCATGGGAAGACGGTCGTCGACCAGCTCGTCGCCGGGTCCGTCCCCGAGCGGATGTTGAGAGACGGCACGATCCCGGGACTCGTCGTCCGGTTCGCGCTCCTGCGTCAAGAGGAAGACCCCGCTGAACCGGTGCGGCGATTCGGGTCGAAGCTGCTCGTGCCGACCGACTTCTCGGCGACCGCCTCTCGGGCATTCTCGACGGTTACCGGCCTTCCGGCGAAGTCGGTGGGCAGCCTCCACCTGCTGCACGTGATCGATTCCGGTCTCACGGGCGAGAAGCTGCGGAAGGCCGAGGACGGTGCGGAGTTCCACCTGCGCAACCTCGCCGCGATGGCGGCGGAGAAGGGCATGGCCGCGACGGTGGCCATCCGTTGCGGAGAGCCCGCCCGCGCGATCCTCGCCGAGATGAACGAGCGGCGGGTGACGGGTGTCGCGGTCGGCACGCGCGGGCGCGCTATCCTCGCCGAGCCCCTTCTCGGGAGCGTCTCGATGACGCTGCTGCGCCAGGCGAGCTGCCCGGTGATGATCGTGCCGTGACGGAAGACGCGAAGGGGTACCATGCCGCGGCGTGACGACATAAAGAGGATCCTGCTCATCGGGAGCGGTCCGATCGTGATCGGGCAGGCCTGCGAGTTCGACTACTCCGGCGCCCAGGCGTGCAAAGTCCTTCGCGAGGACGGTTACGAGGTCGTGCTCGTCAACAGCAACCCCGCTACGATCATGACGGACCCGGAGTTCGCGGACCGCACCTACGTCGAGCCGGTCACTCCCGAGTTCGTCGAGAAGGTGATCGCGCGCGAGCGGCCGGACGCGCTCCTGCCGACCCTCGGGGGCCAGACGGGCCTGAACTGCGCCGTCGCTCTCGCGGAGTCCGGCGTCCTCGAGCGCTACGGGGTCGAGCTCATCGGAGCGAAGCTGGAGGTCATCAAGAAGGGTGAGGACCGGAGACTGTTCGCGGAGGCGATGGCCCGCATCGGTCTCGATGTGCCGCGCGGGGGCTACGCGTATTCCGTGCACGACGCCGAGGGTATCGCCACCGGACTCGGGTTCCCCGTCGTCGTCCGCCCGTCGTTCACGATGGGCGGCGCTGGCGGGGGCATCGCGTACAACATCGAGGAGCTGCGCGAGACGACCGCCGCCGGGATCTCCCTCTCGCCCATCGGCGAGGTCCTGATCGAGCAGAGCGTGCTCGGATGGAAAGAGTACGAGATGGAGGTCATGCGCGATCGCAACGACAACTGCGTGATCGTGTGCTCCATCGAGAACGTCGACGCGATGGGCATCCACACAGGCGATTCCATCACGGTCGCGCCCGCGCAGACACTCACGGACCGCGAGTTCCAGGCCATGCGTGACGCGTCGTTCGCGATCATGCGGGAGATCGGCGTCGAGACGGGCGGCAGCAACGTGCAGTTCGCCGTCGAGCCCGAGACGGGCAGGATGGTCGTCATCGAGATGAACCCTCGTGTGAGCCGCTCGTCGGCGCTGGCGAGCAAGGCGACGGGCTTCCCGATCGCGAAGTTCGCGGCGAAGCTCGCGGTGGGGTACACGCTCGACGAGATCCCGAACGACATCACCCGTGAGACGCCCGCGTGCTTCGAGCCCTCGATCGACTACACGGTCGTCAAGGTGCCGCGGTGGGCCTTCGAGAAGTTCCCGGGCACGGATCCCCGTCTCACGACGAGGATGAAGTCGGTCGGGGAGGTCATGGCGATCGGCCGCACGTTCCGCGAGGCGCTGGGCAAGGCGATGCGCTCGCTCGAGAACGGGCGCCAGGGCCTCGGCCTCGACGGGAAGGACGTCTTCGACGAGACCCACTTCGACCGGATACTCGCCGAGCCCGACGATCGCAGGCTCTTCTACCTGGCGGAGGCTCTTCGCCGCGGCCGCGGCACGCAGGAGCTGCACGACCTCACGCACATCGATCCGTGGTTCATCGACCAGATCGCGCGGACGGTGCGAGTGGAGCGCTCGCTCCAGGGACGCGCGCTGAGCGACCTCGACGCCGAGGACCTGCGCGAGGCGAAGCAGGCCGGTCTCTCGGACCCGCAGGTGGCGCACCTCGTGGGCGCGGACGAGGACGACGTGCGCTCGAGAAGGCTCGACCTCGGGGTGAGGCCTACATTCAAGTCCGTCGACACCTGCGCCGCGGAGTTCGCCGCGTCGACCCCGTACTACTACAAGACGTACGAGGAGGAGGACGAGGTCGCGCCGTCCGAGCGCCCGAAGGCGATGATCCTGGGTGCGGGACCGAACCGCATCGGGCAGGGGATCGAGTTCGACTACTGTTGCGTGCATGCCGCCTACGCCCTCGCCGAGGAGGGCTTCGAGACCATCATGGTCAACTGCAACCCGGAGACGGTCTCGACGGACTACGACACTTCGGACCGGCTCTACTTCGAGCCGCTCACTTTCGAGGATGTCATGGACATCGTCGAAGCGGAGCGTCCCGCCGGCGTGCTCGTCACGTTCGGCGGCCAGACGCCGCTGAAGCTCGCGAGGCGGCTCGAAGCCGCGGGAGTCCCCATCCTCGGGACGAAACCTGAGGCGATCGACCTCGCGGAGGACCGGCGGCGTTTCTCCGAGGTCCTCGACCGCCTCGACATCGCCTACCCGTCGGCGGGGACCGCCAACACGCACGAGGAGGCGGTCGAGGTAGCGCGGCGGATCGGGTTCCCGCTGCTCGTCAGGCCGAGCTACGTGCTCGGAGGACGCGGCATGGTGATCGCGTACAGCGAGGACTACCTCGAGCGGTACATGGCCCAGGCTGCGAGCGTGAGCCCCGACCACCCCGTCCTGCTCGACAAGTTCCTCGAGGGCGCCATCGAGGTCGACGTCGACGCGGTCTGCGACGGCACCGACGTCTACATCGGCGGGGTGATGGAGCACATCGAGGAGGCCGGCATCCACTCCGGAGACTCCGCGTGCTGCATCCCGCCTTTCTCGCTCGGCGAGGACACGGTCGATCTCATCGAGGAGCACACTCGCAGTCTCGCGCTCGAGATCGGGGTCGTCGGTCTCATGAACGTGCAGTTCGCCGTGAAGGACGAGTCGGTCTACGTGCTCGAGGTGAACCCTCGCGCCAGTCGCACGGTCCCCTTCGTGAGCAAGGCCACGGGCGTGCCCTTGGCGAAGGTCGCCGCGCGCGTCATGGCGGGACGCCGTCTCGCCGACCTCGGGCTGCCCGCGTCCGTGCGAGAGCTGGGCCGCTTCTGCGTGAAGGAAGCCGTGATGCCGTTCGGGCGCTTCCCCGGCGCCGACTCCGTCCTCGGTCCGGAGATGAAGTCCACCGGAGAGGTCATGGGGGTCGCGGGAGACTTCCCGGCCGCATACGCCAAATCGCAGCTCGCCATCGAATACTCACTACCCTCCTCGGGGACGGCGTTCGTCTCCGTCTGCGACCGCGACAAGCGCGCGATCGTCTCCGTCGCCCGCCATCTGAACCTGCTCGGCTTCCGTATCCTCTCGACGAAAGGCACGGCCCGCACGCTCAAGGCGGCGGGCGTGCCGGTCACGGAGATCCATAAGGTCCACGAAGGGCGTCCGAACATCGTCGACGCGATCACGAACGGCGAGGTCGACATCGTCGTGAACACGCCTTTCGGACAGGAGACGCGCTCCGACGGCTACCAGATCCGCGCCGCGGCGATCCGTCACGGCGTGAGCAACATCACGACGATGTCCGCCGCCCAGGCTGTCGTCCAGGCCATCGAGGCGATCAAGGAAGGAAGGCTCGACGTCGTCGCGCTCCAGGACTTCGAGGCGGGGGAGGTCGCGGGATGACGCGCCCGGCGCGCGAGACGGCGAACGCGGTCATCGAGATCGTCGAGGTCGTAGGCAACGACCGGGTCGCGGCCGGCGTCGGTCTCGTCGCGCTGCACGCGCCGAGAGTCGCCGCCACGGCGCTTCCCGGGCAGTTCGTACACCTGCGCATCGCAAGAGGCGCCGATTTCATCCTGCGGCGGCCGTTCTCCGTGCATCGGGTCGAAGGCGAACGCATCGAGTTGCTCTACCAGGTCGTAGGGAAGGGTACCCTCGCGCTCGCCGAGAAGCGCCGCGGGGAATTGATGGACGTCATCGGGCCGCTGGGCACGGGATTCGTCGTCCCCGAGGGCACGGCACACGCTCTCGTGGTCGCCGGCGGCCTCGGCGCTGCTCCCCTGGGGATGCTGGTCGAGGACCTCGCCGCGCGCGGCGTGGCGACCAGCGTCGCGCAGGGGGCGCCGACGAGCGAGCGCCTCGTGGCCAGCGGCACGTTCGAGCGCTTGGCGCGCAGGGTCGCCTTCGCGACCGATGACGGTTCGCGCGGCCACGCCGGCCGGGTCACCGACCTGGTCCCGGCCCTTCTCGAGGAGGACTCCCCGAGCGTGGTGTATGCGTGCGGTCCGTCGGCGATGTCGGCGAAGGTCGCGGCGCTGGCCGCCGAGGCGGGCGTGACTTGCCAGGTGTCGCTCGAGAGACTGATGGCGTGTGGGGTCGGAGCCTGTCTGTCTTGTGTCGTGACGACGAAGAACGGAAGCGCGTGCGCTTGCTGCGACGGTCCGGTCTTCGATGCTAGTGAGGTGGTCTGGGATGAAGCGTGAGTCCGCCGGCGAAGCCGTCGACCTTCGAGTCGACATCGCGGGACTCGTGTTGCGCAATCCGGTGATGACCGCCTCCGGAACGTTCGCCGCGGGTCGCGAGTATGCGCCGCTGGTCGACCTTCGTCGGCTCGGCGCAGTCGTGACGAAGGGAGTGAGCCTCGATCCCTGGCCCGGCAACCCGGGACCCAGGATCGCGGAGACCGCTTCGGGGATGCTCAACAGCATCGGTCTCGAGAATCCCGGAGTGGAGACGTTCGTCGCGCGCGACCTCACATGGCTCGCCGGGCAGGACGTGCCGGTCATCGTGAACGTCGTCGGTCACACGCCCGAGGAGTACGCCGCGGTCGCTGCCAGGCTCGACGGGGAAGATGCGGTCGCCGCCATCGAGGTCAACATCTCGTGCCCGAACGTCGACCGCGGCGGGATGGCTTTCGGCACAGACCCGACGAGCGCTGCGGAGGTCACCCACGCGGTGCGCGCCGCGACCGGCAAGCCGGTCATCGTCAAGCTGAGTCCGAACGTCACCGATCCCGTCGAGATCGCCCGGGCGGTCGTGGACGCCGGAGCCGATGCCGTGAGCCTGATCAACACGCTTCTGGGCATGGCGATCGACATCGAGACCTGTCGCCCCCGGCTCGCGCGCGTCGTCGGCGGTCTCTCCGGTCCTGCCGTCAAGCCCGTGGCGCTGCGTATGGTCTGGCAGGTCGCGAACGCGTTGGACGTCCCGGTCATCGGTATGGGCGGCATATCCGAACCGGAGGATGCCGTGGAGTTCCTGCTGGCCGGTGCGAGCGCCGTGGCGGTGGGCACCGCGACGTTCGTCGACCCGACCACGGCGCTGCGCGTCGTCGATGGTGTGCGCGACTACTGCCGGCGTCGCGGGGTCTCCCGCGTCGCGGACCTCGTCGGGGCGGTGCGGACGTGAGCCCGGTCCCGCGCGACAACGTCATCGTCGCTCTCGACACGGCCGACGCGACCCAGGCGCTCGCACTCGCCCGCACGCTGCACGGGCATGCGCGTTGGGTCAAGGTCGGCATGACGCTGTACTACGCCGAGGGCCCCGGAGTCGTGGGCGAACTGCGCGACCTTGGATTCGAGGTCTTCGTAGACCTGAAGCTCCACGACATCCCGCACCAGGTGGCGGGAGCCGCCGCGGTGCTCGCTCGCCTCGGCGCCGGGATGCTCACGGTGCACGCTTCCGGGGGCCGCGCCGTGGTCTCCGCCGCAGTCGACGCCGCGCGGGCGTCGGCGGAAGAGGTGGGACTCGCGTACCCCGCGGTGCTCGCCGTCACCGTGCTCACGAGCATCGATACCGATGCGCTGCGTGCGCTGGGGGTGGCCGCCTCTCCGAAGGAGCAGGTGGAGCGCCTGGCGACCGTCGCCATCGAGTCCGGCGCCGACGGCGTGGTGTGCTCTCCCCTGGAGGCGTCGGCCGTCCGGGAGCTGCTCGGCCCGAACGCGCTCGTAGTGACGCCGGGCGTGCGCCCCGCCTGGTCCGACCACGGTGACCAGGCGCGGGTCGCCTCGCCTGCGGAGGCGTTCGCGTGGGGCGCTTCGCACGTCGTCGTCGGCCGGCCCGTCACCGGGGCCGCCGATCCAGCAGCCGCCTTCGAGCGGCTCGTCGCCGAGGAGGCTTGAGTGGAGGAGATGACCCAAGACGAGGTGTTGGATGCGTTCAGGTCCGCGGGCGCCGTCCTGCGCGGGCATTTCAGGCTCACATCGGGTCGACACTCCGACACATATCTGCAATGCGCGCGCGTCCTGGAGGATCCAGGGCTCACGACCCGGTTCGCGCGCGCCATCGCGGGCCGTGTGATGGACAAGGACATAGACCTCGTCGCGTCTCCCGCGATCGGCGGCATCATCATCGGTTTCGCCGTCGCGCAAGCCCTGGGGGTGAAGTTCATCTTCAGCGAACGGCAGGAAGGGTGCATGACCTTCCGCAGGTCGTTCCACGTGCCTTCCGGTGCTCGAGTGCTCGTCGTGGAAGACGTGGTCACGACGGGAGGATCCGTCGCCGAGGTGGTGGGACTCGTGCGAGATGCGGGTGCGGTCCCGGTCGCCGTGGCGGCGCTCGTCGACCGCGGCGGAGCGAAGGCGTTCGACGTGCCTCTGGAGGCTCTACTTGCCCTCGAGGTCGAGTCTTGGGAACCGGGATCCTGTGGCCTGTGCGCGGCCGGCGAGGGCCTCGACTCGCCGGGGAGTCGGAGACTTTCTTTGTAGGGGTTGGCATTCCTACAGGTCAGGGGTAGTATCAGGCTGCTGGTGAGGGGTGCGACGCCTCCGGGCGCGCACGGTGGGGGAGGATGACTCCGCCCGGAGAGACGAGGAGGAACAGATGGCTCTGCCGAACCTGTCAGAAGCAGATCGCAAGGCCGCACTCAAGAAGGCGGCTGAGGCCCGTCAGAAGAGGGCCGAGTTGCGCGGCAAGATCAAGGCCGGCAAGGTCTCGTTCGCCGAGGTCATGAAGAAGGCGGACGATCCGATCGTCGCACGCATGAAGGTGACCACGCTGCTCGAGAGCCTTCCCGGGTTCGGCAAGGCGAAGGCCGCGAAGGTCATGGACGAACTCGAGATCTCCGTGAGCCGTCGCGTTCAGGGCCTCGGCGCGCGCCAGCGCGAGGAGCTCATGAAGCGGCTCGGCTGACGGTCGGAAGCACGGTCCATGAGAGGGAAGCTCTTCATCATCTCGGGACCGTCAGGTGCGGGTAAAGGGACCCTGGTCAAGAAGTTGCTTGCCAGGGTCCCTGAGCTTTCCCTCTCGGTCTCCGCGACCACGCGCACACCCCGGCCCGGCGAGGTCGACGGGGTCGACTACCGCTTCCTCGCACCGGGCGAGTTCGACGCGCGCGTGGGATCGGGGGACTTCCTCGAGTGGGCCGAGGTCCACGGGAACCGGTACGGGACCCTGCGCTCCGCCGTCGAGGGCGAACTCGCGCTCGGCAAGACGGTGATCCTCGAGATCGATCCGCAGGGCGCGTTCCAGGTCAGTGAGCGGATGCCCGAGGCGGTGACGGTCTTCATCGTCGCTCCTTCCCGCGAGGAACTGGCGAGAAGGATCCGGCAACGGGGAGCCGAGACGGAAGACCAGGTGGCGACGCGTCTCGAGACCGCCGAGCGCGAGCTGTCGCTTGTGGGTACGTACGACTATGTGGTAATGAATGACGATGTCCTTCAGGCTCTGCGCCGGCTTGAGGAGATAGTCGTATCGCCGTGACGGCGCGACACGTGCAAGGAAGGACCGACACCTCACATGGTCATCAAGCCTGACATAGACCTGCTGCTCGAGAAGGTCGACTCGAAGTACACGCTGTGTACCGTCTCGGCGAAGCGCGCGCGCCAGATCAACGACATGATCCACGGCGTCCGCGACCAGGCGCTGCTCACCATGCAGGCGCCGCAGCTCGTCTCCATCACGTCGACGAAGCCGCTGACGCTCGCGCTCGAGGAGATCGCCGACGGCGACGTCTCGTACGAGCGCGTCAAGGAAAGCATCAAGTAGGAGCGGAGACGCGCCGATGTTCGAGCGCGCCCTGCTCGTCCACTACCACGAGATCGGTCTGAAGGGGCGCAACCGCGCCGTCTTCGAGCGTCGGTTGTTGGAGAACATCCGCTTCGCCCTTGAAGACCTCCCGTTGCCCGAGCCGATCCGCATCGCCAGCCGCGTTCTCGTTCCCGCCGGCGACGCCGGGGGCTCCGAGCGTGCCCAGGCCCTCGAGCGGGTCGCGCGGCAGCCGGGTGTCACCAGCGTCGGCGACGCCTACGTGACCAGCCGCGATGTCGGCGAAATAGGCCGCGCTGCGCTGATCGCCCTCGGCGAGGCCGCGGACGGCAGCTTCAAGGTGGAGGCTCGCCGTTCCGCGACGGCCCAAGGACTCTCCGGCACCGAGATGAACGTCGAGGTCGGCGCGTACCTCGTCGAGAAGACCGGTCGTCGCGTCGACCTCTCGCGCCCGGACGCGATCGTGCGCGTCGAGGTCGTCCAGGGCGAGGCGTACGTCTTCTCCCGGCGCGTCGAAGGGGTGGGCGGACTGCCCACGGGCGTCTCCGGCCATGTCGTCGCGCTGCTGTCGGCGGGGATCGACTCGCCGGTGGCGGCCTGGCGCGCCATCAAGCGCGGAGCCGTCGTGACCGCGCTCCATCTCTCGGGCGAGCCCCACACGGACGGCCACTCCGCGCGCATCGCCGGCGACCTCTGCGAGCGGCTCGGACTCTACGGTGGTCTCGCCGCTCTGCAGGTGGTGCGCTTCGGAGACCTCCAGAAGGAGATATCGCTGTTCGCGCCGCCCGATCTCCGCGTCCTGCTCTACCGCAGGCTCATGCTGCGCATCGCCGAGGAGGTCGCGCGCGAGGTGGGCGCGTTGGCGCTGGTGACCGGCGAGAGCCTCGGGCAGGTGGCCTCGCAGACGCTCGAGAACATCGCCGCCGTCGACGCGGCGGCGACCATCGCCGTCCTGCGTCCGCTGATCGGCATGGACAAGAACGAGATCATCACGCGGGCGCGGACTATCGGCACGTACGACATGTCGATCGAGCCTCACACCGACTGCTGCACGCTGTTCATGCCGCGCAGGCCTGCCACGCACGCGACGATCGCCGAGCTCGACGAGGCCGAGCGAGGGCTCGATGTGTCGCGCATGGTCGCGGACGCGATGGGTTCGCGCACGACGCGGACGTACCGTTGCGCGGCGATGCGAGGGAGCGCGAGGTGACGCGCCTGCTCGTGCTCGAGCCGTACTTCGGCGGCTCCCATCGCGCCGTCCTCGAAGGCCTGCTCGCGCGCCTTCCCTGGGAGAGCGATCTGCTCACATTGCCCGCGCGCAAGTGGAAGTGGCGCATGCGCGGCTCCGCGATCACGATGGCGGACGAAGCACGCCGCCTGCATGGGGAGGGAGCGCGCTGGGACCTCGTCCTCGCCTCGACGTTCGTGAACCTGGCGGAGTTCAAGGGGCTCGCGGGCGAAGCGGTGGCGGGAGTTCCCGCCGTCGTCTACTTCCACGAGAACCAGCTGACGTATCCGACGCGCCACGACGCCGAGTGGGACTTCCAGTTCCCGCTCACGAACCTGACTTCGGCGCTCGCGGCCGATGCGTGCCTCTTCAACTCGAGATGGAATCTCGAGGGGTTCCTGGCCGAGACTCCGGGGTTCCTGCGGTCCTTCCCCGACCACGTCCCCTCGCGCGTCGCCGAGCGCATAGCGGAGAAGTCCGAGGTCCTGGCCCCGCCCTTCGATCCCGCCCCGTTCGACGCGGCGCCCGTGGAGCGCGGAGAGCGCGTGCGGATCGTCTGGCCGCACCGCTGGGAGCACGACAAGGACCCGGACGCTTTCTTCCGTGCCGTCGGCGCGCTCGCGGCGGAGGGGCTCGACTTCGAGGTCGCCGTCGCCGGGCAGGAGTTCGCGGACCGTCCGGCGGTCTTCGACGAGGCGCGAGGGATCCTCGGCGACCGGCTGGTCATGCTCGGGCGTCCGGACGGCGCCGACGCGTACGCGCGGCTTCTGGCCTCGTGCGACGTGGCGGTCTCCACGGCGCGCAACGAGTTCTTCGGCCTCGCGATGATCGAGGCCGCCTACGCCGGCTGTCGTCCTCTCGTGCCCGAGCGTCTTGCGTATCCCGAGGTGTATCCTGCGGATATGCGCTACGCGGACGATGGGGCGCTCGTGACGCGACTGCGCGAGCTCGTGCGCGAGAGACCGGCGCCGGGCGAGGCGCGGGCCGTCGCCGAGGAGTACACGTTCGACCGTCTCGTTCCGCGCTACCGTGCGGTCTTCGAGCGGGTGATGGAGAGGGGAAGGCATTGGAGCAGCTAGCGGAGCTGATGAACGTCTCCGTCGGTATCGCTTGGGCGGTCGCCGCGCTCGTCGTGGTGCAGCTGACGCTGCAGGTCGTCGTGCTCGTCGACCTCGCAAGACGCCCGGCTGACCGTCTGAACGGTTCGAGATGGCTGTGGGCGACCGTCGTGGTGCTCGGCGAGATCGTCGGCGCCGTGATCTACCTGGCCATCGCGCGCCGTCCTGCTCCGGCTGTGGAAGGGGAGCGGAACCTGCCCGCCGGCGATCGCGCCGCAGCCGCGGCGGACCTGCTCTACGGTCCCGCGGAGAAGCGATGACGGCCGCCGTCGAGTGCACCGGCCTCGTCAAGACGTTCAAAGGGTTCCGGGCGCTGGACAGGGTGGACCTTCGAGTCGAGCAGGG
Organism: Coriobacteriia bacterium; assembly: GCA_041658765.1. Taxonomy (NCBI): domain Bacteria; kingdom Bacillati; phylum Actinomycetota; class Coriobacteriia; species Coriobacteriia bacterium. The sequence goes on from JBAZZO010000002.1 coordinate 15,468, forward strand.
CTCGGTCTTCGGTTTCCTCGGCCCCAATGGCGCGGGCAAGACCACCACCCTGCGCATCCTTACCGGACTCGCGCGTGCGACTTCGGGCAGGGTGCGGGTGTTCGGGCGTGACGTGGCGCGGGCGGGCAACGAGTCCAGGGCGGAGATCGGCTTCCTGCCGGACGTGCCCGGCTTCTACGAGTGGATGAGCGCCGAGGAGTTCCTCCGCTTCGCGGGCTCGCTCTTCGGTCTGCGCGGCAAGACGCTCGACGACCGTGTCGGCTCGCTGCTCGACCTCGCGGGCCTCGCGGACGTCTCCACGCGCGTCGGAGGATTCTCGCGCGGCATGAAGCAACGCCTCGGTATAGCGCAGGCGCTGATCAACGCTCCGCGGTTGCTCATGCTCGACGAGCCCACCAGCGCGCTCGATCCCATCGGGCGCAAGGAGGTCCTCGAGATGGTGGCTGCGCTGCGCGGTCGGACGACGGTGTTCTTCTCGACGCACATCCTCGCCGATGTGGAGCGCGTCTGCGACACGGTGGCCGTGCTCGACCGCGGTCGGGTCGTCGCGTGCGCGCCGATGGACGAGTTGCGGGCGCGCCACGGCCAGCGGCACATCACGCTCGAGGTCGACGGCGATGTGGAGCGCGTCGTCGCGGACCTGCGCGCGCAGGCTTGGGCGTCGAGCGTCGAGGTGGACGCCTCGGGGTCGCTGCATCTCACGGTCACCGACCTCGAAGCGGCGCAGCGCGGTCTGCCGGCGGTGCTCGCCGCGGCGGGCGTGGGCATCGTGAGCCTCGAGAGCGGTGAGGTCTCTCTCGAAGAGGTCTTCGTCGACCTGGTGGGGGAGAGGTCGCGATGAGAGGGTTCACCGCGTTCCTCCGCAAGGAGTTCGTCGAGATCGCGCGGACCTGGCGCATCTGGGTGCTGCCGGGGATGGTGCTCTTCTTCGCGCTGAGCGGGCCGGTGCTGGCGAAACTGACGCCGCAGCTGATCGCGTCCATGTCGACGCCCGGGCTCACCATCACGATGCCCGACCCGACGTGGCACGACGCCTACGCGCAGTGGACGAAGAACCTCGGCCAGATCGTGGCGATCGCGGCCGTCGTCATCTTCGGCGGTCTCATCTCATCGGAGAAGAGGGCGGGGACGGTCGCGCTCGTGCTCACGAAACCGGTCTCGCGCGCGGGATTCGTCCTCGCGAAGGTCGTGTCGCAAGGGGTCCTCCTCGTCGGGACGGTCTGCGCCGGCGCCGCCATCACGTGGGGAGTGACGCTCGGTGTCTTCGGCACGGCGCCGCCCGGCGACCTCGTCCGAGCCACCGCGGTGTGGCTCGCCTTCGGCCTGATGCTCCTCGGTGTCATGACGCTGATCTCGACGGTGGTGGACTCGCAGGCGGGAGCGGCCGGTCTCGGGCTAGGGGTCTTCCTCGTGCTGTCCGTGCTCACCGCGTGGGGGCCGACGTTGCGCCGCAGCCCGGCGGGGCTCGTCGTCGCGCCGTCCGAGATCGTCGCCGGGAAAGACCCCGCGCTGCTGTGGCCGGTCGCGACCGCGCTCCTGCTCGGCGCGGCGTGCGTCGCGCTGGCGGTCGCCGTCTTCCGGCGTCAGGAGCTGTAGAGCGCGGCGGCTCGTCAGATGTACGTCTTGGCGAGGCCGTCGAGCGCGATGTGGTCCGCCTCGACGTCGCTCACGGCGCCGAAGACCTCCCGTAGGCGCGGGGCCGTGGCGCGTCCCATGAATTCGGCGTAGAGCGCCGAGGCGGCCGTCTCGCGGCGCATCGACTCTTCGATGTCACCCTCCCAGGAGCCGGTCGTCTCGCCCGGGTCGCGCAGGTCGTCCGGCTTCGGCACCTTGAGGAGCTTGCAGAACAGCGAGCAGTGCTCGGCCTCGATCGTGGAGAGCCTCTTGTACGCCGACGCGAGCGTCTCGTTGTCGTGGTGTTGCGCCATACCCAGGTAGAAGCGGGTGTTCGAGCGCTCGAGCTCCACGGCGGCTTCTAGGTCGGCGCGCTCGCTCTCGGTCAGCACGACGTCGTTGACGTTCGGAGAGTACACGCTCGGGTCTATCAGGAACTCCCGGTGAGCCCCGCAGAACGGGCAGTTGGAGGTCGGCTCATAGCCGAGGTACGTCTCTCCACAGATGCGGCAGCGGTATATCCTCATGTGGTCTCTCGTTCCTCTCGTCGGCTTCTGTCACGGTTCGAGCAGGTCGGCGATCGCGTCGCCGAAGGAGCGAGCGGCGGCCGGGCCGTTCGCCGTGACGATGTGTCCGTCGATCTCGACGTCGGCGCCCGTGAAGCGGGCACCGTGGGCGATCAGATCGTCGGCGCGGTCGGGGAAGGCCGTGGCCGCGCGCTCTGCGAGCAGCCCCGCGCGCGCCAGCGTCGACGGCGCGATGCAGATGGCCGCGACGACCTTTCCCGCGGTGTCCATCGCCGCGGCGAACCGCTGGGCCGCCTCGTCGTCGAAGAAGATCGAGGCGCCCGGTCCTCCGACGAAGGCCACCGCGTCGTAGTCCTCCGTGTCGGCCTCCGAGAGGGCCACGTCGGCACGCGCTGTCATGCCGAGCTTGCCCCGGCACGGGCCGGGAGCGACGCTCGCCGTCACGACGGTCACGCCGCGCCGCTCGAGGACCTCCTTCGGGTGCGCGTACTCCTCGTCCCGGAAACCCTCGGGTGCGATGACCAAGAGCGCTGTCGGCACGGCTCCTCCTCCCGGCGGCCGTCGGCCGCCCGACGACTATATACCCCCGCGAGGTTGTCGCCGCCGACCCGGGGCTGTCATACTGTCCGCCGTGCCCCGTCCGTCCCCGTGCCGGAGGATCCATGCCCGAAGACGCTCACGCGCGTCCCGTCCTCCGGAGGAACTGGACGCGATACGTCAGGCCGCGTTCGGTCGTGCGCGTCGTCTTCCTGGCGTTCTTCGTCTACCTGTGTGCGCGCCTCTGGATGTTCTACCTGTGGACCGTGGGGGAGGGCGCGCACGTCGCGCGTCCCGAGGCCGTCGCGGGGCTCATACCGCTCGGCGCGTACATGAGCTTCTTCGCGTGGATCAAGTCGGGTACCTTCGACCCGGTCGTGCCCGCGGGGATGGTGATCATCATCGGGGCGCTGCTTCTGTCGTTCCTCTTCAAGCGGGGCTTCTGCGGATGGATCTGTCCCGTGGGGAGCGTGTGGCAGGCTTTCGGCTGGGCGGGACGCAAGGCGCTCGGGCGCAGCCTGCGCCTGCCGCGCGTCGTCGATCTCGCGCTTCGCGGGCTGCGCTACGTCAGCACCGCCATGTTCGTCGGGTGGCTCGCCTTCCTCCCCGTCGCGGTCGCCCTGGAGTTCCAGACGATCCCGTACTACGCGGTGGCCGACATCAAGATCCTGTCGCTGCTCGTCCGCATCAAGCCGGTGTATCTCGCCGTCGGCGCGGTCGTCGGCGTGGGCTCGTTCCTTCTCGGGAACGCCTGGTGCCGATATCTGTGCCCGCTCGGTGGGCTCTACGGCGCGTGCGGCGTCGCGTCGCTGTGCACCGTCGTGAGAGACCCGGGGCCGTGCATCGACTGCGGGAGGTGCGCGGCGGTCTGTCACGCGGCGGTCCCGGTCGATCGCCTCCGTTCGGTGCGCGCGCCCGAGTGCGACGGTTGCCTCGACTGCGTGCTCGACTGCCCCGCGCCCGGAGCGCTCACGGCGCGCGCGTTCGGCAGCTTGCGGTTCCCGTGGTGGGTCTGGCCGGTCGGTGTGGTCGGGACGTGGCTGCTGGTATACATCGTCGCGCTCGCTACGGGGCATTGGCGCGCCGGCATCACCGAGGAGGCGTTCGTCGCCGCCGTGCGCGCGCTCGGCATCTGACGCAAGCCCGTCCCCGGATGTCCGCGGCTCTGGTATCCTTGTACACAAGAGTGTGTACAAGGCGGGTGCCGGCCCGCGACACGTCGAGGGGGAAGTCAAGTGGAGACCGTCGAACGCCCCGTCCTTCAGGACGCCATGAGCGGGAAGGTCGAGGAATTCGTCGCGCGCCGCAGCGCTTTGCAGGACGCGGACCGCTACTTCTACCTGCAGACCATCACCGGGCGCACTAACCATCGCGTGCAGGCCCAGGGACGCGAGATGGTCATGCTGGCCTCCTATTCCTACCTCGGTCTCATCGGCCACCCGCGCATCGAGGCCGCCGCGAAGGAGGCCGTGGACACGTACGGTTCCGGCGCGGGCGGCGTGCGTCTGCTGACGGGCACGACGGACCTCCACGAACGTCTCGAAGCCAGGATCGCCGCATTCACCGGCCGCGAGGACGCATGCGTCTACTCGTCCGGCTACGTCACGAACATCGCGATCATCACCGGGCTCGTCGGCCCCGGCGACCTCGTCGTCATGGACAAGCTCGATCACGCGTCGATCGTCGACGGATGTCTGCTCTCGGGCGCCAAGTGGAAGACGTATCGCCACAACGACATGGCCCACCTCGAGCGCGTTCTGGCCGAGTCGGAGGGGCGCTACGGGACCGTCCTCGTCATCGCCGACGCGGTCTTCTCCATGGACGGCGACATCATGGACCTGCCGCGGACGCTGAAGCTGTGCCGGCGCTACGGCGCGCGCCTCATGGTCGACGAAGCGCACTCGATAGGTGCGTTGGGCGCGACGGGTCATGGCATCGAGGAGCATTTCGGCATGGAGGGCTGCATCGACCTGAAGATGGGGACGCTGAGCAAGTCGATCCCCTCGGTCGGCGGCTATCTGGCTGCGGCGCACGACATCGTCGATTACCAGCGCCACATGTCGCGCCCGTTCATCTTCTCCGCGGCGCTGCCTCCCGCTTCGACGGCGGCCGCCCTAGCGGCGTTCGACGTGATCGAGGACGAGCCCGAGCGGGTCACGCGCCTCCACGAACAGGCCGCGAAGTACGCGGACGGTCTCAAGGCCCAGGGTTGGGACACCATGGCCTCGTCGACGTGCGTCGTGCCGGTCATGGTGGGGGACGAGGCGAAGACGATGGACCTCACGCGCATGCTCTTCGATCGCGGGGTCTTCGTCTGTCCGATCGTTCATCCCGCGGTGCCGCGCGGCACCGACCGCTTGCGCACCTGCCTCATGGCCACCCATACCGACGAGGACATCGATCAGGCCCTCGACGCGTTCGCAGAGGCGGGGAAGACGCTCGGTCTCGTCTGAGGCCGCCCGTCGCCCGACCCTTTGTAAATCCCTAGGTCGAGCGGTATGGTAAGACGATGAGCAGCGATGTGAAATTCGTGGTCTACCACGGTGCGGACTGGGAAGCCGATTGCGGCTTCAAGGTCGCCTCGGGGCGCATATTCCTCATCATCGCCCAGCGCTTCCAGGGCATCCGACCCGTCTCGTGTCTCGTCGAGGTCACCGGTGAGACGATCTCCCGCAGGGACGAGAACGGTCAGGACGCGATGGTGTTCAAGGCGTACGAGCGCCCGATGAAGGATGGGGATCTCGAGTACCTTCTGCGCCTCGCCGAGGGTACGGAGCACTTCGTGATCACGAACCGGGCGATCATCAAGGCGCTCGGCATGAAGTTCACCAAGCTGGAGCGCCCCGACATCACGCGCATCCTGCGCAACCGCGTCTTCGCTCTCCTGAAGTAGGGCCTGTGCGGCTTCAGGCGTCGCCGTAGACCGGGACGACCGCTCCGCTGGCCACGGACGCCTCGGCGTCGAGCAGCCACGCGATGATCGCGGCGATGCGCTGTGGCGCCACCCATCGTTTCGGGTCCGCGTTCGGGAACGCCGCGCGGTTGGCCGGCGTGTCGATCGTCGACGGGAGCACGCAGAACGCGGAGACCCCGGTGCCCTTGAGGTCCTCCGCGAGACCCTCGGTCAGCGCGACAAGGGCCGCCTTCGACGCGGCCGCCAGCACGGAGCCCTTGCGGTTGCGCAGCGCGATCCTCGAGCCCACGGAGACGACCGCGCCGCCGCCCGCTTCGACCATCCCGGGGACGAACGCGCGGATGGGGTGAACGGCGGTGAGGAAGTTCGTGCGCATGAGGCGCTCCGCCTCGTCGGCGGGGGCCTCCCACACCGGGTGGCCGCCGTCCCACGTGCCCGCGGCGAGGACGAGCCCGTCGAGTGCGCCTCCGGCGAGCACCGCTTGGGCCGCCGAGTCGACCGAGACGGGATCGGTGAGGTCGCACGGCAGCGCGTGGATGTCGCACGGCGCGTTCGCGCAGCGCTCGAGCAGCGCGTCGGCCTCCGCGCGGTCGCGGTACGTCACCGCCACCCATGCGCCGCGATCGAGCAGGTCGAGCGCGATCGCCTGTCCCAGCGCGCCCGTCCCGCCGGTGACGAGCACCCGCTTGCCCTTGAGGGTCATCTCGGATCCTTCCTATGTGAGCGTGGACATGGTTGCCGCGACGTCGCGCGGGCCGATCGCGTACCGCCACGATGGGCGGTCGACGTGCGTGAGGCCGTCCTGGTATGTCTCCACGCCCTCGACCCGGTAGAAGACGCCGATGGGGACGCGGCACTCCTCGGGCGTGCACGTCATCTCGTGGAACGCGGTGAGGGAGAGCTCGAGCGCCTTGGCGCGGTCGCTCGCGTCGTGTCCGGACTCGTCGAGCTTGTAGACCCGCTCGCGGAACCAGCCGAAGGTGTTGAGCTTGTTCCAAGTGACGCACGGTTGGAGGACGTCGACGAGCGCGAAGCCCTTGTGCGAGAGGGCCGCGACGAGCAGCGCTTGCAGGTGGGGCACGTCTCCCGCGAAGCCGCGCGCGACGAACGTCGCGCCCTCGGCGACGGCGAGGCCGACGGCGTTGACCGGCTGCTCGAGCACGCCCGTCGGCGTGGAGGGCGTGCGCACGAGGTGCTCCGTGGTGGGGGAGGCCTGGCCGGTGGTGAGGCCGTAGACCTGGTTGTCGTGGACGATGGCGGTCATGGCGATGTTGCGGCGGCACGAGTGGAGGAGGTGGTTGCCTCCGATCCCGTAGCAGTCGCCGTCTCCCATCTCCACGACGACCTTCAGGTCGGGGCGCGTGAGCACGAGGCCTGTCGCGACGGGAAGCGCGCGGCCGTGCAGAGCGTGGAAGCCCTGGCATCGCGTGAAATCGGCGCCGTTGCCATGACAACCTATGCCCCACACGACCGCGAACCCGCTCAGGTCCCAGCCCAGCTCCTCGTAGGCGCCGCGCAGCGCTTGCCACATGCCGAAGTTTCCGCACCCGGGGCACCAGGTCGGGGTGACGCTCGTCTCGAAGTCCTTCGCGCTAGGCACGGTCGGCCACCTCCCTGACCTTCGCGTAGATCTGCTCGGGCGAGAAGGGGCGTCCGTCGAAGCGTCGGAGCGAGTCGTCCGGCGCCAGCAGGCACTCTTGGCGCACGAGCCCCTCGAGCTGCCCCGTGAGGTTCCCCTCGACGACGAGCGAGCGCTTCGCGCCGCGCAGGAAGGCGCCGACTTCGTCGGCGGGGAAGGGCCAGACCGTGAGCGTCTGCATGAGGTTCACGCTGAGGCCGTCCTCGGCGAGCCAGCGCATCGCCTCGCGGCAAGGCCCGATCGTCGAGCCGAAGGCGAGCAGCGACACGTCCGCCTTCTCGGGACCGAAGATGCGTGGGGGCGGTACGAGGCCGCGGGCGAGCTCGAGCTTGCGCATGCGCTTGCCGTTCTGGGCGAGGCGGTTCTCGGCGCTCTCCGCGGCGAAGCCGTACTCGTCGTGCTCGTAGGAGTTCACGACCTGCGTCGCGCCCGCGACGCCGGGCAGGGCGCGGGTGGAGACGCCGGTGTCGGTCACGCGGTAGCGCAGGTAACCCTCGACCTCACCCTCGGCGACCATGTCGCCGCGGTCGACGGTGACGGCGCCGAGGTCGAACGGCTCGACGGTCTGCCGGTTGTCCGAGAGGTACGTGTCGCCGAGCAGGATCACGGGCGTCTGCAGCGCGTCGGCGAGATCGAACGCCTTCCACGTCAGCTCGAACGCCTGGGCGCGGTCGCCGGGCGCGAGCACCACGCGGGGGAACTCGCCCTGAGCCGCGTGGATGACGAAGCGCAGGTCGCTCTGTTCCGTCCAGGTGGGGAGGCCCGTCGCCGGGCCGGGCCGGGTGAAGACGCCGACGACGACGGCCGACTCGCTCACGCCGGCGAGCCCGAGCGCCTCCACCATCAGCGCGAAACCTCCGCCGGCGGAGGCGCACATCGCGCGCGCGCCGCCGAACGCCGCGCCTACGACCATGTTCATCGCGGCGATCTCGTCCTCGGTGTGCTTGACGACCACACCGTGCTCGCGGTCGTGCGCCGCCATGAAGTGCAGCAGCGACGAGGCGGGTGTCATCGGGTAGGCGGCGTAGAAGCCCACACCCGCGGCGAGCGCGCCGAGCCCGATCGCCTCGTTGCCGTCGACGAGCAGGCGCGCCGACGCCCCGGGGACCGGCTCGAGCCGGAAGGGGAAGGCGCACTCGGCGTTGGAGCCGTGCTCGTATCCGGCCGTGGCGACGGCGACGTTCTGCTCCGCGATCTCGGGCGCCTTGGCCGCGAACTGCGCGCGAAGCGAATCGAGCAGCGGGTCGAGCGGGAAGTGCATGAGGCCGAGGACGGCGCCCAGAGCGGCGACGTTGCGCATGATCTTCGGGCCGCCGGCGGTCTTGACGATCTCGGAGAGCGGCACGGGCGCCACGCACACGCGCGACGCGTCGACTAGGCCGGTGACGTCGACGTCGGCCGGGTCGTAGACGATCGCCGCGCCTTGTACGAGGTCGGGCGCGTGGATCTCGACGGTGACGCGGTCGAGGGCGACGAGGATGTCGGTCGGCTCGACGTGGCTGTACAGCTCGTGAGCGGCCACCCGCAGCCGGTAGACGTTGTGGCCGCCCTTGATGAGCGACGGGTACTCGGTGAGGTCGAAGACGTGCAGTCCCGAGCGTGAGAAGGAGCGCGCGAGCGTCTGCCCGGCGGCCTTGATGCCGAGGCCGGCCGCGCCGCCCATCGTGATGCGGACCTCCTCGCCGTGCGCGCGCGCCAGGTCGTCCAAACCAAGCCTCCTCGTGTGTCGACCGTCCAACGGTTCATTCCCGAACCGCCGTGGTGGTACGATGCTTGTTCCAAGACGGCCGGAAGGACGGCGAGGACGCGGTGAGCGAAGCGTTGGACGAGAGGACGGTCGTCCTCGGGGTGACCGGCGGCATCGGCGCCTACAAGGCGTGCGAGCTCGCGCGCCTGCTCGTCAAGCGCGGCCATCGCGTGAAGGCGGTCATGACCGAGGCCGCGACGCACTTCGTCGGTCCGCTCACGCTGCGCACCCTCACGGGCAACCCGGTCGCTGTGGGTATGTGGGAGGACTCGGACGCGCCGGTCCGCCATGTCTCGCTCGCCGAGGAGGCTGACGCGCTGGTCATCGCGCCGTGCACGGCGAACGTGCTCGCGAAGCTCGCGCAGGGGCGCGCCGACGACCTTCTCACCACGACCGTGCTCGCCACCGAGGCGACGCTGGTGATCGCCCCGGCGATGAACACGCACATGTGGCGCAAGGAGAGCACTCAGGCCGCCGTGGCGACGCTGCGCGCACGCGGGGCGGTGATCGTCGAGCCGCCGAGCGGCGAGCTCGCGTGCGGGACGGTGGGCGAGGGGCGTCTCGCGGAGCCCGCGGTCATCGCCGAGGCGGTGGAAGTGGTTCTCGCGCGTTCCCGCGACCTCGAGGGCGCGCGCGTGCTGGTCACCGCGGGCGGCACCCGCGAGCCGATCGATGCCGTGCGCTTCATCGGCAACCGCTCCTCGGGCAAGACGGGCTACGCCATCGCCGAGGAGGCCGCGCGCCGGGGGGCGAAGGTGACGCTCGTGAGCGGGCCGAGTGCGCTGCCGGACCCCTTCGGCTGCGACATCGTGCGCGTGGAGACCGCCACGCAGATGCGTGAAGCGGTGCTCGCCTCATTCGACGACGCCGACGCGGTCGTGATGAGCGCCGCGGTCGCCGACTTCCGTCCGGTAGAGGCGGCAGCGGGAAAGATGAAGAAGGACGGCGAGCCGGAGGCGCTGCGCCTCGAGAGCACGCAGGACGTGCTCGCCGAGCTGGGCGCGCGCAAGGGCGGCCGCGTGCTCGTCGGTTTCGCCGCCGAGACCGAGGACGTGCTCGGCAACGCGCGCGGCAAGCTAGGGCGCAAGCGGCTCGACCTGATCGTGGCCAACGACGTGTCGCGCTCCGGCCTGGGTTTCGACTCCGACGACAACGAGGTGGTGCTCGTGACCGCAGACGGTGCCGAGGAGCTGCCGCGCATGCACAAGCGCGCGCTCGCGGGCGTGCTCTGCGACCGCCTCGCCGCGCTGCTCGAGGCGCGGCGCACGAACGATTGACAGAACCGGGAGGCCCGGTATGGACATCACAGGCAAGGCTAAGAAGCTCTCCGCGTACATCAGCGCGCGCGAGACGTACGACGGCAAGCCGCTCTACACCGCGCTCGTCGACTCGGCGCGCACGGCGGGATGCGCCGGCGCGACCGTGCTGCGCGGGATCGAAGGATTCGGCGCGACGAGCCGCATCCACGGCGCCCACGCGCTGCGGATGTCCGCCGACGAGCCGGTCGTCGTGACCGTCGTCGACGGCGCCTCGCGCATCGCCGCGCTCGCCGCCATGTTCGCCGCGATGGTGGGAGACGGGCTCGTGACGCTCGAGGATGTCGAGGTCGTGGCGTACCGGGGCGGCGTGACGGAGCGCAAGGGCGAGTAGGGCGGGGCGTGGTCGGGTGAGGGGCCATGCTGGTCTCCGCCCGATATCGTCGACTGGCGCATGGCCCCTCACCCGACCACGCCGGTCACCTTCGCCGTGCGGCTTGAACGCCGCCCGCGCGTCGCCTAGTATGATTCCCTGCCGCCCGCGGGCGGCGTGATTCGGGCTGTGGCGCAGCTTGGTAGCGCACTTGACTGGGGGTCAAGGGGTCGCAGGTTCAAATCCTGTCAGCCCGACCAAAATTAGCCAGACTTCGCCTATGCGAACGCCTGGAGAGGTGAAGAGAGGCCCGGATCAATTCTGGGCCTCTCTTAGTTATAGCTCCTGCGCCCAGAACGATTTCTCGCTGTACACTGTGCCGATGGATGCTGTCACATTGCTGATCACCCTCGAAGACATTGAGCCCGCCGTCTGGCGCCGTGTGCTCGTGCCGGAGCGGTTCACCCTGAATGGTCTGCACCGTGTTGTTCAAGCGACTTTCGGATGGCAGGACTACCATCTGCATCGTTTCGAGTTCGAGAGCTGGACAGCAGTCTTGCCAGATGAAGTCGAGTGGGATCCGCCAGGCCAGGAGTGGTGCGAAAGAATGCTTGCCGATGGCGTTGAGCCTTCGTATGTCCAGAGGGTCATGGCTCCACCGGCCGACGAACGTCGCATCCGTCTCACTCATCTGGTTGGATGGGAGATTAACAAGTTCGAGTACCGCTACGACTTCGGTGATGACTGGCTGCATTTGATCCAGATCGAAGGAGTGGAAGAGATCGATGCGAGGCGGTTGCCTGCGCTGCTCGGCGGGGCGTGTTCGGCGCCGCCTGAAGACTGCGGTGGATTGCCGGGTTACGAGCAGATTCAGCGGACCTACGCCGGTGAGCCAGTGGATGATTGGGGCCAAGAGCTCGCCGACTGGGTGCGCGGGAACATGGGTCCTATGTGGACACCGGAATCATTTGACGCCGCGCTGATCGAAGACCGCTTGTCTCGAACTTGGCGAGGACCGCGAAAGTAACCTTGCTCAAGTGGCGAGACGAGAGTTCGGTCTTGACAGCGTTATGTCTGGTGTATACAATCTCTCTCAGTAGGAGAGATAATGTACACGAAACATGATGAATACCTGATGACACTCTCAAAGACCCTAGGACAGACCGAAGCGAAGTTCCTGGCCGATTTGGCATCCCAAGACAAGCAGGTCTTCACCACTGAGGATGCTCGAGTTGTGGCAGGGACTTCTGAGCATGCGGTTGATCTCCTGATTGCCAAGCTCATCAAGAAGAAGTGGCTCATCCGTCTGAACCGCGGTGTCTACCTCATCGTGCCGCTCTCGGCAGGCGAGGGAGCAGAGTACTCCGAGAACTGGTTCGTGGTCGCCAAGTACCTGATCGAGCCCGCCGACTACTGCCTCTCACATTTCTCGGCGCTAGAGATCCATGAGATGACGACCAACCCGGTCTTGACCGTCTATGTCTCAACCCCAGTTCGCCGGATCGAAAAGAAGATCGCCGGCGCCACGTATCGCTTCGTTACCACGAAGCCCGCAGACATGTGGGGGAGTGAAGCGGCTTGGGTGACTCCAGCTCAGAAGGTCCTTGTCTCCGACCTTGAGCGCACCATCGTTGACTGTCTGGATCGCCCGGATCTCTCGGGTGGCATCATCGAGGTCGCCAGAGGCATCTGGGCCAAACGCGACGAGATCGATTTCGACAGGCTCAGTAGCTATGTAACCCGGCTCGGCCGCAAGAGTGTCGCCAAGCGCCTGGGCTTTCTCCTTGAGACCTTCGAACTTGGCACCCCCGAGTTACGTGAAGAACTCCGAGGACTCGTGTCAGCGAGCTACACCCTGTTCGACCCCACGCTTCCCGATGAAGGTCGTCATCTTCGCAAGTGGCGAGTCCGGGTCAACTTGAGCCCTGATGAGCTCAGGGCGGCCGTAACGACATGACGAAGATGATGAAGAAGGACCACCCATGATCACCCAAAGAGAGATATCACAAGTCGCCCACAGAGAGCAGATGAGCGACCGGGTCATCGAGAAGGACTATGTCCTGACCTGGTTGCTCTTCGGGTTGGCGAGTTCGCCGCTTCGCGAGCACCTGGCCTTCAAAGGTGGCACCGCCCTCAAGAAGATCTACTTTCCGGACTACCGGTACTCCGAGGACCTCGACTTTACAGTCGTTGGCACGGTTGAACCGGACACGATCATCGCCGTCGTCGATGAGACCCTAAGGCGCCTTGCTACTGGAGAGGGCTTTCAGTTCGAGATGTCAGAGCAACGGGTCGAGCGACGGGCCGACAGCCTAACGGTCTATGTGAGCTTCGCGGGGCCGCTTCAAGCTCGTCTTGGCAGCCGAGACGTCAAAGTCGACTTTACGCTCACCGAACGGCTCGTCTTCCCGGTCGTGGACAAGCTGGTCTTCTCCAGTTACAGCGATCGGATTGATCGTGAGATTGGGTCCTACACCCTTGAAGAGGTCCTGACCGAGAAGCTCTGCGCCGTGATTGGACGCACTGAACCCAGGGACGTCTATGACCTTCACTTCCTGATGGGACGATCCGAGATCGATTTCCCACAGATTCCCGCCGCCTTTGCTGAGAAAGCGCAGTCGAAGGATGTTGACCCTGCTCGCCTGGGAGAAGCTCTCCAGCGACCTGGACTTGCGAGAATGTGGGAAACTCGACTGGTGCATCAGGTCAAGGAACTGCCGCATCTGGAACAGGTGCTTCGCGAGCTCAAGCGCAAACTCAAAGAGCACGGGCTGCTCAAGCTTCAAGCTTGAAGAGAAGGCCGGAACTTGGTATAATCTGTCAGTTCGATGATCACGCTGTCATCGTGCGAACACAGGCTTCGAGAGCCTGAAGCAGCTTGGGCGTGTTCGCGTAGCGTACGATTGCGGCGACCATTACTACGATCTTGGAACCGGTCCCTCGGGGCCGGTTCCTGCGTTTCCGGCGGGGGCGGGGACTTCATGTGTCTGCGCCGGAACGCTTCACGCGGCTTGCAGCGTGGCGCTGGGCGCATGGCTCCCCGTGCCGCCTTCGGGGTAGACTGGTTGCAGCCACAGATGGGAGGCATACTTGCGCGCGGCATTGGTTCCCGCCATAGATAGGCTCTCCGAGGCGGTCGAACGACTCGTCGCCGCCTTCCACCCGTTGCGCATCATCATGTTCGGTTCGTATGCCCGTGAAGATGCGCGCGAGGACAGCGACCTCGACCTTCTCGTGGTTCTCCCGTCGATGGGTAACAAACGCGAGACTGCGGTTGCGATGCTCAAGTCGCTGCGAGGGATACCGGCCGCCATCGAAGTGATTCCGACCGACCCGGACGAGATTGCTCGGCGTGGGCAGATGCCCGGGGATGTGCTCCGCGCGGCTCTCCGCGAGGGGAAGGTCGTGTATGAGCGCCGCAGCTGAGGATCGTCGCGTTGAGTCCTCGCGGTGGATGAGCTTCGCGCGGGAGGATCTGGCCGCAGCGGAGGGGTCGTCTCCCGACTCCGCGCTCGCTCCCAGACACCGCCGCGCGTCCATAACCTCGAACTCCTGGCCGACTTGTTGCCGGAGGGGTGGGCCGTTCGCTCCGCGACACAGGACCTTGGTCGGCTGAGCCTCTGGACAGTCGAGTCGCGGTACCCGGGTGACTGGCCCGATGCGACCGAGTCGGATGCCGAACTGGCAGTCGCGGACGCTGGAGGGGTCGTGGAGGCGGTGGCCGCCGACATGGCTCGCCCGGAAGGGAAGTAGACTGCAGGAGTGGCGGGGTCAACGAGCGGCAGCGGTCACAAACGCGTCCACTAAGCCCGACCATCGCGATTTCGCAGGGCACCTTCGGGTGCCCTGTTGCGTTCGCCTGCGACCCAGTCTCCGGATCCTTGGTGCGCGCCAGTCCCCGAAACCTCACATTCTGCCTCGTTAGCCGCAATGCAGCGCCTCCAGGACGATGCGCGTGCCCGACGACCCGGTGGCGAGCAGCACACGATCGCACTCAGCGAGCATGATGGTGAATCCCATGCCGAGGGACGTCGTGCAGGAGTACCCGGGGACGAGCGTCGCATTCGGGAGTTCAGAGAAGTCGATACCCGGACCATCGTCGGCCACCTCGACCTGCACCCGATCGTCTTTCTTGAGGAGCCGAATGCGCGCGTTGCTCCCGTGTTTGAGAGCGTTGGTCATCGCCTCGCCGGCGGCGAGCACGAGCGCCTCCGCGTTGCAGCGGGCGCCGAACTGCTCCGCCAGTACGTCTCCAAGCCGGTGGCGCGCTGCAAAGAGATTCTCGGCAGAAGCCATTCCGCCGACGTTGCAGACCTCGTCGCCCAACTCCGACGTGATCTCATCTGTCCCCATCAGCACGAGCTTGCCCCCGGTAACTGCCGCAATGACCTGCGTGTACGCCTCACGGATACCCAGGTCTCGCTGCCGGACCGCCTCCTCGGCGTTGTGGCGCTCCGAGACATCCTCGACTATGCCGATCACGAACCGCGGAATGTCGCCTTCCTGTGAGACCAAAGATGCCGTCATCTGCCCCCACAGGACCGACCCATCCTCGCGGGTGTAGCGTTTCTCGATCGTGTAGTGGTCGCTCCGTCCCGCGATGAGTTCTTCGAACTGGCGTAGGTCGAGTGTACCGTCCTCCGGATGGGAGAGGTCGGTGAATGCCCGTCCGGGAAGGTCGTCGACGGCGTAGCCGAGCATGTTCGTGAGTGCTGGGTTGCACTTGGATATGCGCCCCTTGAGGTCCACCAGCGCGATGCCGACGGCGGCGCGCTCGTAGATGGAGCGGAACAGCGCCTCGCCCTCCGCCTCGACGGCGTCATCCGCCCACGTGGCATCCTCGGGCTCCCACGATGCCTCGGCGGCCGTCTGCTTGCCCTTCGCGCGCCGTTGTTCCGCGAGCGAAGGAGGCGCCGCAGCAGTGACCGCGGGCGTCGAGGCAGGGGCCTCAGCGGAATCTGCGTCGATCGACGCTGCACGGAAGTCGTACGAGGAATGCGACCTGGATTCATCCATAGTGCTATTGGCTATACCCTCAAAGCGCTGGGGAGTATTGCACGGAGACGGGGCCCCTCGCGGCCCGGCCCGACCTTGTGTTCTAACGATTCCTGGTCACGAGGGCGGGCGGCTTCTCGGTCAAGGCTGCGGTCACAGACGCGTCCACAAGCCCGACCAGTACTTTGACGGGGCACCTTCGGGTACCCCGTTTGCATTCTACTGCGGGATCCCGACTCTCGGATACGGGCCCCATACGATTACCACACTGTGTGGTAATATGAACACACTGTGTGGTAATGGAACCACGGATCGTGCTGACGAGGAGCGTGCCATGACTCCCATCTTGGAGAGCATCTTCGGCAATCGTTCGGCGGCGCAGGTGCTGCTCTTCCTCGAGGCATACGGCTCAGGTCATGCCTCGCGTATCGCTGACACCTACGACGTGTCGGTGAACGGAGTCCAGAGGCAACTTCGCCGGCTGGAATCGAGCGGCATTCTGGTAAGCCGTTCGGTGGGGAGGAGCCGGGTGTTCGAGTTCAATGTCCGGATACCGAGCGTCCGCAATCTCAGGGCGTTCCTAGCCGCCGAACTCGACCTGCTGCCAGAGGAGGACGTGAAGTCCTACTATCGGCAGCGGCAGCGCCCGCGACGTGCGGGAAAGCAGTAGAGAGTATGACGCGGATCGATGCTGAGACGACGCTCGATGAGTTGGCTGCTCTCGTGAGCCAGGCACTGGAACGAGCGGGAGTGAGGGCGACTCTATCCGGCGGCGCGGCGGTCTCCCTGTACAGCGACAACGAGTACGAGAGCAAAGATCTGGACTTCGTCAGTACCGAGAGGCTCAAGGTGATCGGTGAGGCGATCTCACCGCTGGGCTTCGCCAGGGTGGGGGGCGCGCGGGAATTCGAGAACGCCGCCACGAAGTGGTATCTGGAGTTCCCGTCGGGTCCGCTGGCGTTCGGCGAGACATACGTCCCGGATGATGAGACGCATGTTCTGGAGACGGACTACGGTCCGCTCAGGATCGTGAGCCCGACGCAGATCATCATGGACCGTCTCGCCGCATACGCGCACTGGCGCGACAACCAGTCGTTCGACCAGGCTGTCATGGTGGCCAAGCGCCAGCAAGTCGACTGGGCGGCACTCAGGGTGTGGTCGGAGCGCGAGGGCATCAAGCCCGAGATGATCGACAGGCTCAAGAACCGGTCGCAGCGGTGACGAACGCATCCACTAAGCCCGACCAGCGGATTGAATGGGGCACCTTCGGGTGCCCCGTTTCGTCTACCTGCGGGTATAGTCAGAAGGTGCCGCCACCAGAGAGCCAAGGAGCCCCCATGCCTCACCTGTGCGAACCGCTGACCATCGGTGCTCTCACGCTACGGAACCGCCTTGTATTGCCGCCGATGGCGACATCGAAGGCGAGTTCGGACGGCAGCATGAGTGACGAGCTGCTCGCGTACTACGACGAGAAGTCGCGCGGCGGGGCTCTTGGCCTCGCGATAACCGAACACTGCTTCATCAGCGAGCAGGGGCGCAATCGCGTCGGGCAGCCGTCGGTGGCAGATGACGCGATGGTCGAGGGGCTCTCGGCGCTCGCCGAGGTCTTCCACGGCAACGGTGTCCCGGCAGTCGTGCAGATCAGCCATGCGGGTGCCGCCTCGGTCGAGCCCGAAAAGCCTCTCGTCGGTCCCTCGGATGTAGCCACTCCGATAGGGAGTGGTCGGGCGCCTCGGGCTCTCACTCCTGAAGAAGTCGCAGACATCCCCCGTCAGTTCGCGGTGGCCGCCAGGCGCGTGAAGCGAGCAGGCTTCGACGGGGTGGAGCTCCACGCCGCACACGGCTACCTGCTGAACCAGTTCCTCTCGCCGCTCACCAATCGCCGCGCCGACCGGTACGGTGGCTCGTTGGAGAATCGCATCCGGCTCCACATCGAGGCGATCCGCGCGGTGCGAGACGAGGTCGGGTCGGACTTCTTGCTGCTGCTTCGGCTGGGTGCTCACGACTATCTCGAGGGCGGAACCGTCATCGATGACAGCATCGAAGCCGCCCTCCGCTTCGAGGAAGCGGGCGTCGACGTGCTGGATATCACCGGCGGGCTCACCGGATACAGTCGTCCTGGCACCGACGAGCCCGGCTACTTCTCGGAACTCTCAGCTCCCATCAGATCGGCAGTCTCGGTGCCCGTCATCCTCACGGGGGGCGTCACCGAGGCGGATCAGGCCGAGAGTCTTCTTGCGCGGGGGGTAGCGGACCTGATCGGCGTGGGCCGAGCGATGCTGCGGGATCCAGGATGGGCAGTCAACGCGGTTCGAACGGCGCCGTAGTCTGAAGAGCACAGAGTAATGCAGGCTTCTCAAGTACACGCGGCGGCGGCAACGATAGAGGAGCGCCGACTGGCGATTGCACGGCATTTGCTCCCGTACTTCCACGGTCATCCTGCAAAGGAGTGGTGTCGTGGGGCGGACGTGTCGATCGATCGCGCGCGTGCTCACGCTAGTCGTCCTTGTGCCGCTGCTCTCGTCCTCACTCTGGGGCTGTGCGGTCGACACCAAGCCCGGCAGTGCAGACGTGACCGTGCCACCGAGGACCGTGGGAGGCGAAGACGTGAAGACCATCTATTTCGCGGGTGGCTGTTTCTGGGGTATCGAGAAGTACTTGGGGCTGATCCATGGTGTGGTGGGCACTGAGGCCGGTTATGCGAACGGCGCGTCCGAGTCGGCCACCTACGGAGACGGGAGCGGCTACGCTGAGACCGTGCGGGTCGACTATGACCCCTCGGTGGCGCCGCTTCCTTTCCTGCTGGGTCTCCTCTACAAGGCCATCGACCCGACCTCGATAGATCAGCAGGGCAACGATATCGGCACGGAATACCGCAGCGGCATCTACTACACCGACCCTGCGGACGGCCCGATCATCGAGGCCTCGCTCGCGAACCTTCAGACGCACTACGACAAGCCGGTCGCCATAGAGACAGGACCACTCGAGACCTACACCCGTGCCGAGGACTACCACCAGGACTACCTGGAGAAGAACCCCGGAGGGTACTGCCACATCCCGCTGGATCTGTTCGAGCGAGCGGCAGCCGCGAGGCCCGATCCGTCCGAGTTCCCCACGGCGTCCGATGTCGCGACGACGTCTGCCGCACCCGACGATGCGACACTGCGCAAGAGGCTGACCGACCTGCAGTACCGCGTCACCCAGCAGTCGGCGACCGAGCCGGCGTTCAAGAACGAGTACTGGAGCACCTTCGAGCCTGGCATCTACGTGGACGTCACGGACGGCAAGCCACTGTTCGCCTCCAGTGCCAAGTTCGAGTCCGGATGCGGCTGGCCGAGTTTCTCGAAGCCCATCGATCCCGATTTGGTGCTGGAGCTTCCCGACGAATCGTGGGGCATGCAACGTACCGAGGTGCGCAGTACGGCCGGGAACGCCCACCTTGGCCACGTCTTCACCGATGGGCCTGAAGATGGGGGCGGCCTGCGCTACTGCATCAACAGCGCCTCGCTTCGCTTCATCCCTCGCTCGAAGATGAAGGCCGAGGGATACGGCCAGTTCTTGGATCTCGCCAAGTAGTCCGGGCGGGGGTCACACTCGCCGACGTCGGCTTGAAGGAGTCTCAGGCGTCTGCCAGGAGTGCGAGTACTCGAGTGCCGCGGTGTCAGCGGTTCGGATCCTGGGCGGCTCTTGTTTGGAGCGGGGGAGTATCATCGCGTTCGCATGACCGTGGTCTTGTCACTTGACAATCCACGACTGGCCGACGTACCGTCACGTCAGAGAGCGAACGCTACATGCCACTCCTCGCCATCCCGAGAACCATGGGAGGCAGATCAGACGGGTGGTCGACGGCTGTACGGGTGTGTCCGACGAGATAGAGGACCGATCGTGACCGAGTACGGGTTCACTCTGAGATTCGGCCTCGCGGCCGTCGAGACCGGGCCGGACGCGTTGGTGGAGATGCTCGGCGAACAGGGCTGCGACGACGCCCTGGTCGGCATCGGCGTGAACGGCCGCATCGCTCTCCGGTTCATCCGCGAGTCGGATTCCGCTCACCACGCCGTGTTCGGCGCCCTTGCCGACGTCAAGCGTGCCATACCGGACGTCGTGCTGATCGAGGCGACGCCCGATCTCGTGGGTCTGACCGACGTGGCCGAGATCGTCGGCTGTACCCGGCAGAACATGAGGCAGCTCATGCTGAGCAGTGAACCTGCGACCCCGGCGCCCGTGCACGAAGGCAGGCCCTCCATCTGGCATCTGGCGCATGTCCTGGCGTGGTTGCGCCGTGAGAAGCACTACCGGATCGGGGACGACCTGATGGATCTGGCCGAGACCAACATGCAGCTCAACGTAGCCGTCGATCTTCTCAACGCGGATCCGTCGGCCCAGCGGGAGATCGACTCCCTGCTTGCATGAGCTGAGGGATCCATCACAGCCTCGTTCGCGTTCTTGGGCGGTGTGATAGCCTCGAGGGGTCCGAGACCCGGCAGTTCTGCGTGAGGAGGACCATCGTGAAGGCGGGCGGAAAGACCATCGTCGTCACCGGCGGAGGCAACGGCATCGGCCGGGAGCTCGTGTTCAACCTGCTCGGCAAGGGCGCGCGCGTGGCCGCGGTCGACATCAGCGAGGCGGGACTTGCGGAGACCGCCTCGAAGGCCGGGGCGAACGCGGACCGGCTGTCCACGCACGTGCTGAGCATCACGGACAGGATGTCGGTCGAGGCGCTGCCGGCGAGCGTCATCTCGAAGCACGGCCAGGTCGACGGCCTGATCAACTGCGCGGGCATCATCCAGCCGTTCGTGCGTCTCAAGGACCTGGAGTACGCTGCGATCGAGCGCGTCATGAACGTCAACTTCTGGGGCGTCGTCTACATGACGAAGACGTTCCTTCCGATCCTGCTCGACCGGCCTGTGGCCCACATCCTGAACATCTCGAGCATGGGTGGCTTCTGCCCTGTTCCGGGGCAGACCATCTACGGCGCCTCCAAGGCGGCAGTCAAGCTGCTGACGGAGGGGCCTGTACGCCGAGTGCATCGGAACGAACGTCTCCGTCACCGTGGCGTTCCCGGGCGCCATCGCAACCGATATCAGTAAGAACTCGGGCGTCGGACCGAGCGCTGAGGAGGCCACGGCCGACGGTAAGGCGTCGAAGTTCAAGATGACGGCTCCTGCCGATGCCGCGCAGATCATCGTCGACGCGATGGAGCGGGACGCTTTCCGGGTGATGGTAGGCTCCGACGCCACCATGCTCGACAGGCTGGCGCGCCTCGCCCCGAAGAAGGCCGCGGAAGTCATCCAGAAGCAGATGAAGGACCTGCTGCCGGACTGACCGCGGTGACGAACGCGGTCTACCAAGGCCGATCAGTAACCGGACGGGGCGCCTTCGGGCTAAGACCGGATGGACGTGGCTCTGATCGTGACGGATGGGGACTCGAAGTTGGAGCAGGCGGTTGACGACCGTCATCAGTTCCGGCTCGGACTCGCCAGGACGCTGCCCTTGGCCCTT
Source organism: Coriobacteriia bacterium (assembly GCA_041658765.1). Lineage (NCBI taxonomy): Bacteria > Bacillati > Actinomycetota > Coriobacteriia > Coriobacteriia bacterium. The sequence goes on from JBAZZO010000002.1 coordinate 36,572, forward strand.
GGCGCCGTCCCTTTCGGTCTCGCCTACGGCGTGGTGGCGATCCAGGCCGGACTCACGGTGCCCGAGACGCTCCTCATGTCGCTCGTCGTGTTCGCCGGTGCGTCACAGTTCATGGCCGTCGTGATGATCCAGTCGGGTGCCGGCATCCCGCTCATCGTCGCCTCGACTCTTCTGGTGAACCTGCGGCACCTGATGATGGGACTCTCGCTCTCTCCGTACCTGTCGGAAGCCACACCACGCTGGCAACGTGTGCTCGCATTCGGGATGACGGACGAGTCCTACCTGACGTCGGTCACCCACTACCGGGAGCAGGATGAGGGGCGGGTCAGCCCGTACTTCATGCTCGGGTCGGGCGGATTCATCTACGTCGCTTGGGCTGCGGCCTCGCTCGTCGGTGCGCTCGTCGGCCATGCGATCTCGGACCCGCTCGGATGGGGCCTGGACTTCGCGATGCCGGCCACGTTCCTGACGATGCTCCTTCCGCAGATCGTCTCCCGGCGTCTCGCGGCCGTCGTGACCGTGTCGGCGCTCGTGGCGACCGCCGCCTACGTCCTCGTCCCCGGCAAGTGGTACATCATCCTGGCCGTCGTCGCCGCCACAGCGACCGGCGTCATCCTCGAGACCCGCGCCGAAAAGAGGGCGGTGGCATGAGACCGTACTACGTGGTGCTCATCCTGTGCATGGCGGCGGTCACCTATGCCACGCGCGTCGGCTTCATAGGTGTCGCCCGGCAGTTCGAGCTCCATCCCTTACTGCGGCGCTCGCTCGAATACGTGCCGGTCTCGATACTGGCGGCGCTGGTCTTCCCTGCGGTGCTCGCGCCCTCGGGGAGGATGGAGCAGCCGCTCACGAACACGTACGTGTGGGCCGCGGTCATCACGGTCGTCGTCCTTCTGACGACCAAACGCCAGTGGCTGGCCATCGTCCTTGGCGTGGCGAGCCTCGTCGTCCTGCGGCGCGTGACAGGGGCTTGAGTTGCTTGACTGATAACTTGACAGATGCTTGACTAATCCTATGTCGTACGAGCCGCGGTTCACGATCACGCCGATCCTCCTCGCTCGCATCGAGGAGATCGCTCGGCTGCGCCAACGCATACAGGACGCCTCGGTCGAGCTGGCATGGATCCCGGCGCTGCAGAAGGATGCCCGCACGCGCAACGCGCACGCCTCCACCGCGATCGAAGGCAACCCGCTCACCCTGCCGGAGGTCTGTGCTCTTTCTGGCGGGACGGATTCACCTGCGCGCATCCCGCGTTCGCAGCGAGAGGTGGTCAACTACTTCGCGGGGCTGCGCTACGTGGAGCAGCACAGCGCCGACGAGCCCATCACCACCGGACACGTTCTGGGGCTGCACCGCATCCTTGCCAACGACGTCATGGATCAGGGCGTCGAGGGCGAGTACCGGACGATCGGGATCCAGGTCGGAAAGCATCGTCCTCCGGCCCCCGATGAGGTCCCGGGGCTGACATCGGAGCTGCTGGAGTGGTGGAACGGGCCATCGGCCGCACTCTCACCAGCCATGACCTCGGCGATCGTCCACTACCGCTTCGAGACCATCCACCCGTTCGGCGACGGCAACGGCAGAGCTGGACGAGCGCTCGCTTTATGGGAGCTGTACCGGCGAGGCTTCGACACTCACCACATCTTCTCGGTCGATGAGTACTACTGGGAGGACCGTCCCGCGTACTACGCGGCGCTGGAGCGCGTGAGGGATGAGGGCGAGGATCTCACCAGCTGGCTGGAGTACTGTGCGGAGGGCCTTCGGCTCACGCTGGAGCGGGTGTGGGCCCGCATCCGGGCGGTCGCGCCGGACGGTACCGAACGGCTGGTGCTTCGCCCGAAGCAGGAGCGGTTGCTGCACCTGCTGACAGTGCAAGGGAGCATGGCACCCTCCGAGATCTGGGAGGCGCTCGGTGTCTCGCGGCAGGGGGCGATGGATCTCATCAACCCGCTCATACAAGCGGGGCTCATCGAGAAGGTCGGGACGAAGAAGACCGGCCGATACATATCGAAGAAGCCGTGAACCCGAGGGCGGGGGGCGGCTCGCGCAGCCCGAGCGACGTCCACGACCGTTTGCCGGACCTGAACGACCGCTGGCCGACGAACCTCCATCCGCCACTGTCCTTATTCAAGGTTGCGGAATAAGCTTCAATGGACCTGCCGGCTGTATAGATGACACGTGAGGGGGACGCTCGTGCCGCGTATCGTACCGAGGCGATGGGTCACCAACGAAGAAGGTCTCACCGGCAAGATCCGGACGAAGACCTGCGACTACGACGCATACGTCCCCGACCCCCTCATGGGGCGGCGGTTCACCTTCACGGGGACGTGCGCCGCCGACATCGCCGAGGCCGAGACCGCCATCCGCGGGCTCCACTCGAACGCCGTGGTGCTCCACAGGACCGATGGTCTGGCGCGGCTGCTGCTGCGTGCCGAGGCGCAGGCCTCCTCGAGGATCGAGGGGGTCGTCATCGCCGCGCACAAGCTCCTTCGCGCCGAGGCCGCACGCGATCTCGACACCGGTGTTGTGCCGGATTCTCTCGCCGAGGAGGTGCTCGCCAACATCGACGCGATGGACCTCGCGATGGAGTTGGCGGATTGCGAACCGACCGTCACGATCGAGACCATCCTCCGCATCCACGAGAGGGTGTTGCGGGCATCGGACCTGAAGGAGCACGCGGGGAGGCTGCGTGTCGGGCAGAGCTGGATAGGGGGCAGCTCGTACAACCCGTGCGATGCCGCCTTCATCCCGCCGCCGCCGGAGGAGGTGCCGGCGCTGTTGGAGGATCTCGCGGCCTTCTGCAACGACACGTCCCTGCCTGCGGTGGCACAGGCGGCGATCGCTCATGCGCAGTTCGAGACCGTCCACCCGTTCGTCGACGGCAACGGACGAACGGGACGGGCCATCATCCACGTGATGCTCCGCCGTCGCGGACTGGCGCCGTCGTGGTGCCCTCCCGTCTCTTTAGTGCTGGCGACTCTCAAGGACGATTACATCCGGATGCTCGATCGCTTCCACTCCGAGGCGCCGCTCGACAGTCCCGAAGCCGCGGCCGGGATCGACGAGTGGGTCTCGTTCTTCGCTCGAGCGTGCACCCGCTCGGTGCAGGACGCGATGCTCTTCGAGGAACGCGTCAGCGCGCTCCAGGCGGATTGGCGCGAACGATTGGCGCCGGTCCGTCGAGGTTCCTCCGTCGACCTGCTCATCGAGGCGCTGCCGCGGACGGCGATCCTCACCGTGAACCAGGCCGCCAGGATCCTCAACAGGAGCTTCACCGCCGCGAACGCCGCGGTCGAGGAGTTGGTGAAGGCCAAAGTGCTGAAGCAGGTGTCGATCGGCAAGAGGAACCGGGCATTCGAATCGCCCGAGGTGATCGCCGCGTTCACGCAGCTGGAGCGTCGGCTCGCCAGTCCCGCCGGTGACACGCACGCCGCCGCGCCGGTGCGGCCGGTCCCTTGGAAGAAGAAGTAGACGGTAAGGGGGCGTGCTTCGGTTGGACGTGTTCCTGGGGATCCTGTTGCTTCTGCTCACGCTAGGTGGTCTGCTACTGGGCGGCTACATCGTCCTGGATGCGTCGCTGATGGACCGATGGCGGTTGATCGCGGGCGGCGTGGTGTTGGTCCTGGCGATGAACGTGAGCTGGATACTCTCGCTGCTGAGGCAGGCGAGGGAGGAAGAGGTCTCCTTCCTGGAGCTGCTCGGGAGCAAAGGCAGGGTGATCCCGCCTCCGGGGCGCTATCCGACCGCCTCTCCCACCAGCAAGCTGATCTTCTCGCTGCTCGCCGTCGGCTTCCTGCTCTGGATCCTGTTCCTCAGTCCGCACCCGTGACGCGCGGACACCGCCTCCGTGGTGCGCTTGGTTGTCCTACGCTCCTCACATAGATATCATGTGCGTTGTACGAAACTTCCATCGATAGGAGTCCTTGATGGAGACAGTCACCATCTCGCCCAAGTTCCAGGTCGTGATCCCGAAGTCGATCCGCGAGCGGCTGAAGCTCGTCCCGGGGCAGAAGGTGCAGGTTCTCGGCTACGGTGGCCGGATCGAGTTCTTGCCGGTAAGACCGGCTCGCGAACTCCGCGGTATCCTGCGCGGACTCGATACGGGTCTCGAGCGCGACCGTGAGGACCGGGTGTGAACGTCGTCGACTCCTCGGCGTGGCTCGAGTACTTCGGCGACGGCCCCAACGCTTCCGAGTTCTCCGGCGCCATCGAAGCGCCCGATGAGATGGTCGTGCCCTCGCTGACGCTGTTCGAGGTGTTCAAGCGCACTTGTCAGCTCAAGGGCGAAGCCACCGCTCTCGAGGCCATGGGAGTCATGCTCCAAGGTCGGGTCGTCGAACTCTCGGTGACGCTATCGATCGATGCGGCACGTCTCTCACTGGGGACCGGACTGGCGATGGCCGACGCGATCATCCTCGCCACTGCGCGCGCGGAGGAAGCCGTGCTTTGGACCCAGGACGCGCATTTCGAAGGACTCGCGAACGTCGAGTACCGAGAGATGGCGGGCTGATCGCATCGATCCCTGGCGCAAGGCGAGCATCTCGGAGACTGTGACGAAGCGATAGTCGGCGGCCGCCCTCCCCGCCGTGCTACCCGAACAGTCCTCCAAGGGAATCGCGCCGGGAGTGCAGGATGCGCAGGATGACCACGCGATCGTCGAGCACCCGGTAGAACACCAGGTACGGTTCGACGACGAGGAACCGGATGCCTGGCGTCAGGAGTTCGAAGTCCTCTACCGGGAGTGTCACTCCCATCTCGGGGAAGTTCGCTAGGCGCTCCACGGCATCCTGGAGTCGGTCGAGGAGTTCCGCCGCGCCGCGGCGGTCCCTCTCGCCGACGTATGCGAATGCCCCGTCGAGGTCATCCGCGGCGGCCGGAGTGAGCCGGACGCTGCACGGGCGACTACTCGGCGGCGCCATCGATCCGCTTTCGCGCGCGGTCGAAGACGGATGTCGTCTCGAGCAGCGCTTCGCCGCCGGCGATCTGGCGGTCCGCGGCGAGCAGGCGGGCCTGCAGCTTCACGCGCGCCTCAGCCCGCTGATACGCTTCGTAGCTCATGACCACGAGGTCGGCCTCACCGTTGCGCGTGAGTACGACGGGCTCATCGACGGAGTGGCACAACTCGGCGAAGCCGGTGTAGTCCTGGCGGATGGCGGTCGAGGGCTTGATGCGCATGGAGGACCTCCGATGGACGGCCATGCTATTTAGATGTTCATATTCTAGCATCTATCGTCCTCCAGGACTTATGACGGAGCAGATCCTCGCATGGGACCCTTACCGGTCTCTAACCTCGAAGGTCCCGCCTTGCGCACATGGTACGATTATCCTGCCTGGTCGGGCGTTCGCCCGCAGGCGTCACGCTAAGGGGATGTCATGCCGGGGATCGTCGTCCGCTGGCTCGAAGACGGCGCGTTGCGCGAGGGAGGGGTCGAGGCTCTCACCGACGCGCGCAAGTCGAAGGTCGTCTGGGTCGACGTCACCGATCCCGACGAGGCGTCGCTAGCCCCCGTCGCCGAGGCGTTCGGTCTCCACCCTCTCGCCGTCGAGGACTGCCTCCACTTCCCGCAGCGCCCGAAGCTCGACACCTACGGCGACGATGCGATGTTCCTCATCTGGGTGCTCCCATCGACGCTTCGCGGCGACGGGCTCGACGTCCGCGAGCTCGACGTATTCCTCGGTGAAGACCATCTCGTCACCGTGCATGCCGGGAGTCTCGAGGCTATCGACGAAGTCGCTGCCGAAGCTGCGTCGTTCCTCGGCAGCGGTCTCGAATGGACCCTTCACGCGATGCTCGATCGCGCGGTCGACGCCGTCTTCCCGGTCGTCGACGAGCTCACGGACCGTCTGGAGGAGCTCGAGGACCTCATGCTCACCGGAGCCAGCAAGGAGCACCTCCAGCAGCTATATGCGGTCAAGAGGCTCCTTCTGCAGCTGCACAAGGTCGTAGGCCCCGAGCGGGACGTGCTGCGCGGCATGGCCCGCCAGCAGGCGCTCATAAGCTCCGACGCGTACGTCTACTACCAGGACATCGCCGACCATCTCGCGCGCGTCCAGGACTCGATCGACACGAGCCGCGACGTCGCCTCGGGGGCGATGGACGTCTATCTCTCCTCGGTGAGCAACCGCCTGAACGTGATCATGAAGCAGCTCACGGTCATCGCGACCATCTTCATGCCTCTGCAACTGATTACGGGCATATACGGGATGAACTTCCGTCACATGCCCGAGCTGGCCTGGCGCTACGGCTACTTCGGGGTGCTCGGCGTCATGCTCGTGATCGCCCTGTTCATGCTGCGGTTCTTCAAGCGGAGGGAGTGGTGGTGAGCGAAGACGTCCGCGTGGCGAGCGCTTCGCCCGATCACAGCCACGACATCTACACCGTCGCCAACATCATCACCGTCCTGCGGCTCATCCTCGTGCCGCTCTTCTTCTCCGTCATGCTCACGGGCCGCAACGACGCCCTCGCGTTCGTCCTCTTCGTGACGGCGGCCTCGACCGATTGGCTCGACGGCCGTATCGCGCGTCGCACGGGCACGGTCACCGCGATCGGCAAGGCTATCGACCCTCTCGTCGACCGCCTCCTGCTCGCTGCAGGCGTCATCGGTCTCTACCTCGACGACCGGCTCCCGGCGTGGATCATGGTCGTGCTCGTCATGCGCGACGTCTACCTGCTCTACGGTGCGTGGCGCCTCGAGCACCATCACCTGCGGATGCCGGTCACCTTCGCCGGCAAGACAGCCACGGCGCTGTTGCTCGGAGGGTTCTCCCTGATGATCCTCGACTGGCCCATGGTGACGCTGGCCGGCTCGGCCGTCCTGGCCGGACTGCTCATCGTCTACACTGGGATCGCGTTCTCGCTCGCCACGGCGGTGCATTACACCGTGCTCGCTCGCCGGATGGTGCTGGCGCTCGACGGGAGTCACTCATGACGCGGCCGGAGAAGCACGACGCCGTGAAGGCGGTGATCATGGCCGGCGGGGAGGGGACGCGGCTGCGTCCGCTCACGAGCCTGCGCCCGAAGCCGATGGTGCCCATCGTCAACCAGCCGGTCATGGAGCACATCGTCGGTCTCGTCAAGCATCACAAGATCGACGAGGTGGTCGCGACGCTGCAGTTCATGCCTCGCGCCATCGAGGACCACTTCGGGGACGGCGAGGAGTGGGGGCTGAACATCTCCTATGCGATCGAGGAGACGCCCCTGGGCACCGCGGGTTCGGTGAAGAACGCGTCCGACGCGCTCGACGGCACGTTCCTCGTCATCTCCGGAGATGCGCTCACCGACATCGACCTCACGAAGGTCGTGGAGTTCCATCGCTCGCACGGCGGGCTCGTGACCGTCGCGCTCAAGCGTGTTCCGGACCCGCTCGAGTTCGGCGTCGTCATCACGGCAGAGGACGGCCGCATCGAGCGCTTCGTCGAGAAGCCGACGTGGGGGCAGGTCTTCTCCGACACCATCAACACGGGCATCTACGTGATGGAGCCCGAGGTCTTCGACTTCATCCCGCCGCGCGAGTCCTTCGACTTCGCCTCGCAGCTCTTCCCGCTGCTCATGAAGAAGGGTTTCGACCTGTACGGATGCGTGGTCGACGGCTATTGGTGCGACATCGGCAGCCTCGGCAGTTACGTGCAGGCGCAGCGCGACATCCTCGACGGTAAGGCGAATCTCTACATCCCCGGGGTCAAGGCGCGCCGCGACATCTGGATCGGTGAGGGCGCGGACGTGCACCCGGACGCGGTCATCGGCGACAAGGTCGTCATCGGCGCGAACACCCGCGTACGCGCGGGCGCCCGGATCGGCGACTACAGCGTGATCGGCGACAACTGCTTAGTCGGCTTCGACGCGCACGTCGAGCACTCCATCCTGTGGTCGGATTCCTTCGTCGGCGCCGGGGCGACCGTCAACGGTGCGGTCCTGTGCCGGCGCGTCGACATCCGGTCGCGCGCCCGCGTCGAGATGGGCGCGGCGATCGGCGACGAGTCGATGGTCGGCCACGGCGCGGTCGTCGGCAACGACGTGCAGGTCTACCCGTTCAAGCGCATCGAGCCCGGTGCGGTCGTCGGCTCCTCGCTCATCTGGGAGTCGAAGGGCATGCGCAACCTCTTCGGCGCCGACGGCGTCTCGGGCCTGGTCAGCGTCGACGTCACGCCCGAGATGGCGCTGCGTCTCGCCCAGGCGTTCGGGACGATACTCCCCAACGGAGGACACGTCGTGGCGAGCCGCGACTCGAGCAGGGCGGCGCGCATGATCAAGCGCGCCATCGTCGCCGGTCTCAACTCCGCTTGCGTGAACGTGCGCGACCTGCGGGTGGTCTCTCCCGCCATCAACCGCTTCACCACGCGCGACACGCGCTGCGTCGGCGGCGTGCACGTCTGCGCCTCGCCCGACGACGCGCAGACGCTCGAGATCCACTTCTTCGAGAAGCTCGGTCTCGACATCCTCCCCTGGGAGGAGAAGAAGATCGAGCGCCTCTACTTCCGGGAGGAGTTCCGCCGTTCCTTCTTCGAGGAGGTCGGCGACATCATCTACCCGCCGCGCGCGATGGAGTACTACGCGGCCGGCATGAACGAGGCGCTCACCACGAGCGGCTGCGATCTCACGGGCCGCCCCAAGGTCGTCATCGACCTCGGCTTCGGCGCCGCGTCGTTCGTGCTGCCCCAAGTGGCGTCGAAGTGGGGGATCGAGGTGCTCACGCTCGACCCGTTCGACGACGCCGAGCGCACGTACGTGGGTCCGACAGAGCGGGACGGCGGGATCGAGCGCCTTCGGAGCATGGTCGACACCTTTCAGGCCGACCTCGGCGTCGCGATGGACGCCAGCGCCGAGAGGCTGCGCCTCGTCACGCCTAGCGGCTGGGTGCTCGACGGCGACACGGCGCTCCATGCGATGGTCGCGCTCTGGTGCGCGTGCGACTCGAGCGGCCTCGGCGTCGCCGTTCCCGTCTCCGCGTCGCGCGTGGTCGAGAAGATCGCCGGCGACCGCGGGCGCGCTGTCGTGCGTTGCGGGCGCTCGCGCCGCGCGCTGTCGACGGCGGCGCTGCGCGAGGACGTGGGCTTCGCCGGCTCGCAGACCGGGGGATACGTCTACCCGAGGTTCCTCGCCGCCTACGATTCGATCATGAGCCTCGGGATGCTCGTGCGCATGCTCGACAACCATGGCGGGACGCTCGACGACGTCGTCGCGGGACTGCCGCCGTTCCATCTCGTCGAGAAGCCCGTCTTCTGCCCCGACGACCGCAAGGGCGCGGTCATGCGGGCGGTCGCCGAGTCCGTGACCGACCAGCGGATCGAGACGGAAGAGGGCATCCGCGTCATCTCCGACGACGGCTGGTCGCTGGTACTCCCGCACGTCGCTCTGCCGCTCGTGAGGGTGTTCGCGGAGGGCGACGATGCGGAGACGGCCGAGCGGCTCGCGTCGCACTTCGCGGCCATCGTCGAACACGCCGTCGCGTCGGGCCGCTAAGGACCTGTCGGGATCATGGTGCCGACGCGGTCGCTGGCGTTGACTCGCGTGCGTTCGAGCCGGCTCCGGCGCCGGTGTCGGTGTCGACCACGGCCGTGACGATCCAGCGGTCCTTCCGCAACTCGAGCGAATAGGTCAGGCGGTAGACGACGTCGTGCTCCTTGAGCTGCACCGTGCCGCTCGTTGCCTTGGCGATCGAGACTTGCTCGTAGTCCCAGGTCTCTCTAGTGCGTACGGTGGCTGCGGTCCCGGAGACCGCCACGGATTCGAACGTCATGCTGGTCAGGGTCGAGACGAGCCGTCGCTTCATCTCGCCGATCGCGGACATGTGGAGGTACTCGGTGTACGTCTGGTCCTCGCTCGCGACCTTGGCGAGCCCGGACATGTTCTGCCGGGCGTAGCCTTCGGCAAGGAGGGCGTTATAGAGCGTGACGGTACTGCGGATGCTCCGCTCCTGCTCCGAGAGCCCGGCGGACCCGGACTTCACGGTGGCCGGTCCCGAGCACCCTGTCATCGCGAGGGCGAGCGCCAGACCCGCGGCGATCGTCGAGACAGGTCTGCGTCTCACCGGAAATACTCCGAGTGTAGCGAGACCTCGATGAGCGACGTCCCGAAGATGGTGAGCAGCGCCAGCCCGAAGCACGCGATATACAGGTACGCGGCCCTCTCGTCCTTCCAGCCGAAGAAGCGCCGGAGATGCAGATAGACGCCAAAGGCCAGCCAAGTCAGGAGTGCCCACGTCTCCACAGGGTCCCAGCTCCAGAAGCTGCCCCACGCGTGGTAGGCCCAGATCGACCCGGCGAGCATCCCGATAGCCCAGAACGTGAACCCGAACCCCGCGAAGCGGTACGCGAAGCGGTCCATGGTCTCCGGGTCCGGGAAGACGTCTAGCCAGGGGGCTGGGCGATGCTTCTTCCAGAGGTAGAGGACGGAGAAGGCCAGGGCGATGATCATCGTCGCGAGAGCGATCTTGTAGAAGCCGATGTGCAGCACGAGCCAGATGCCGCTCAGGCTGGGTGGCAATCTCCGGATGGCCGGGTTGAAGAAGAGCCCGAGAGCGATCATGAGGAACGACGCGGGGAAGACGACGATGCTCGCCGGCTTGATCCGCGGGTAGAGCCGAGAGAAGACGAGGAAGGTGGCGAGCGCGACCCAGGCGTTCGAAGACAGGACCTCGTAGCGGACCATGTAGGGGCCGTGACCCGAAGCGATCCATCGCAGGGCGAGGGCGCCGCTGTGGACGAGAAGACCGGACAGCACGACGATGTAGCTCGCGCTCTCGATGCGCGGCTTCCGGAAGATGAGGCCCGTCGCGTTCGCGATCGTCGCGGCGACGTAGACGATTACGGCGGCCCAGTGTATCGACGTCTCGAGAAGCAGTTCCTTCATCGGTCGCCTCCAGATGCCAGAGCAACGATTCTAGCGTACTCCTCGCGGTAGAAGTCGGGGAAGCGCCATGCCCTCCAGGCCAGCTCCATGCCGTTCTCGCGCTGGCGGACGATGACCTCCCGGGGCGCGGTCGCGTATACCAGCAAGGCGCCGAGGAGTATCAGGCCGAAGCCGAGGAAGATGACGCTCACTCCGGGCGTGCGCGCGAAGACCATCTCGGTCCACCATGCGGACTCGCGCAGCGTCACCTGGTACGGTCCGATGCGGACCGGGCGTCCGCGCACGAGGGTCGCCTGTCCGATGACGCGGGAGCCGGACGTCAGACGTAGGGTCAGTGAGGGCTCCCCGGTCATGGAGTCCCGGGCGGCCGAGGCGTAGTACTTCGCCCGCAGCCGGTATGGGATCCCCCGGGGTTCGAAGTCGGCGTAGGAGGGAAGGTTGCGGCGGCGCGGCGCGGCGACCTCCATGAGGACGGGCGTGACGTTTCCCGAGGCGTCGCGGAGCTCCACGCCGAACGCGTGTCCGAACAACTGGGACTGGAAGATGGCCACGCCGTCGAAACCGGCGGTCCGGTTCACCGAGACGGACGCGCGGCGAGGAGCGGATGAGCCCGCGAGCGTGAGTCTGGTGGTGAGCTGCCTCAGGTCGTCGTTCGTCCAGTAGTCCGGGTGGATCGAGTCGACGCGCAGCACGCCGGGCAGGAGCAGCGGTCTCGCCAGTGTGCCGTGCTCCTCGCGGCCCCAGGGGTCGCCAGGCTTGAGGGATTCTCCCTCGTAGAGGTGGACGGTGCCGCGCTGCACGGTGAGCACGAATACGAGGGCCGCGGCGACCGAGGTCACCATTCCCGCGTGCAGCACCACTCCGCCCCAATACCCCCACGGGTGCTTCACGAAGCGAGCGGCCACATCATCCTTCCGCACGCGCATGTAGCCGAGGCGTCGCAAGCCGGACGCGAGGGATGCCGGATCGGAGGTCATCGGCGCGCACGCCGTGTCCGGCATTCGGACCCCGCTCCGGGTGCGTCGAGCGGCCGCGCGGACCTGGTGAGCGGTCGCTCTCACGAGGGCCGTGAGGAAGAGCGCGACGAGCGCGGCGAACCACCAGGTCGAGTAGACATGGTCGAGACCGAGCGTTCGGACCGCCGCTGCGATCGCAGAATGGCTCGCGCGCCAGCGGGTGAGTTCGGCGGGGTCTGTCGAGAAGCGCTGAGGCACGAGGTAACCGGCGAGCACCGATGCGATGCCCGAGAGCATCACGGTGAGAGCGGTCCGCCTGGAGAGCAGGAGAGTCGAGATGCGATGTCGCCCGGCGCGCTGGCCTGCAGGCCGACGTGAAGCGTGTGCGGATATGCGCTCCTCCGTCACCAGTTCTCGTTCGCGAGTGCGTTAGACGTGTGTGTCGTGCAGGCCGTGTAGGTGCTGTAGCAGTAACTCGCGGTGTACGAGCCCGTCGCGGTCTTGCCGAACGCGTTGATCCAGTTGTTCGAGACGTTCCCCTGGTACGCGTAGCGAGCCGGCATGGTCCCGTCCCGGTCGCCGATCAGGCGAGACATCTTGCCGCCATGCGGCACGAGGATGTGGCACCTGATGCACTCCGTGCTCGACAACTGCGGTCCGGAGTGTTGGTAGTGTGTCGTGTTCCCGGACCAGCTCGCCGCCGAGTTGGTGCCCGCGATGCGCAGCGGATGGCAGTTGCGGCAGAAGATCCCGTCGAGGAAGAACCCGTTCACCGGGTTGGCACCGAGGTTCCACAGGACCCCGTTGCTCGTCGGCCACGAGCGGTTCGGTCCCTTGAGCATGAACTTGACCGTCGAGCCGTGCGGACCCTGTGCCTGCGGGGAGCCTGCCGGGTCGCCATGGCAGTCGGAGCAATACATCGTCATGCCAGGTGTCCAGCCGTTACTCAGCGTGGCCGCAGTGAGCCTGCTCGACCCGTTAGCGCCCGGGTCGGTCGCGAGGAGCGGGCCGAGGACCGGGTGGTACGACTGGTTGCTCGTGTTGAACTCGAGCGCTTGGTTCGTCCACGAGGCGTCCCACGAGGCGAGCCGGGTGTTGCCTGCCGTGGAGCCGGTCGCGCCGTAGCCGTGGCACTTGAGGCAGATCTCGTATTCCTTCGTGGCGGTCGCGGTGGCGTTGAGCGTGGCCGTCGTCCAGTTGGTCGCGGTGGTCGTGACGCGTGCCCCGGTCACTCCCCTCAGCACGGCGGAGGCCGCGTTCGTGCCGAGCGTATGGGTCGTCGCCCCCGACGCGTGCACGTTGTGGCAGTCTCCGCACTCGACGTGCTTGTTGTTGCTGATGTAGCCCATCGTCTCGACCCGCGAGGGCGGGAGGTGGACGCCGGTGTAGTTCCCGACCTTGTGACCGTAGGTCAGCTGCATGAGCTGGAAGATGGTCGCCGCCGTGGACCTCATCGAGTAGGCGCCGTACCAGTCGAGACCGTTCGTGCCCTTCGCCGTGCCGCCGCCCGTCGAGTCGCCCACGATGCTGTGGCACCTGTAGCAGACGCCCTCCTCGGTGGATTGCGGAGTGGAGGCGAGTCCGAGCGCCGACAGTATCCGGGTGCTCGCCGAGTAGTGCGTGGCGAAGCCCGGCCGGTACGTGGAGGTCGTCTGGTGGGTCGTGGCGGTCTCGTCGTCGTGGCACTTCACGCACTTGGCGTTGAACGGCGAACCGTTGATGGTCGCGTCGACCGAGTAGCTGTGCACGGACGAGGCGAAACCGGTCCCGTTGATCGAAGGCGTGATCGTCGACGTGTCGAGCTTCTGGTCCGTGTTGTCCCTGGTGAGCGAGATGGCGTGGCAGGAGACGCAGATACCCCAAGGCGCCTGGCCGTAGAAGTCGGTGTTCGTCGTGACCGATCCGGCCGATCCGATGGCCGAGCGAAGGTTCGCGCCCTTGTTGGAGTTGAAGTAATTGTGGTCGGCGTGGCAGGAGACGCAGTAGACGTCGGGCGTGACCGTGCTGTTCAGGCCCGGGTACGTGCCGTTGTACGCGGCGAAGTCACCGTCGGAGGTGCCGGAACTGCCACCGACTACGTGGTGGTAGTAGTTGGTGTTGAAGTTCCCGACCGCCCCGCCGATACCGTCCTCCATGTAGTCCCTGTACGGCGAGTGGCAGCCCGTTCCCGCGGAGCCGTAGCAACTGATGTTGCCGTTGCTGGCGCCGCCCGACGGCGCGTGCACGTTGCTGCCGCCGGCTCCGTAATCGTTCCCGTGACACGTGGCGCAGGTCGTGCCGGTCGCGGTCGATTCGTGGGCACCGGCGTATGCGGGGATCTTGAGCGCGTTGCCGCCAGTCCCGTCACGCCGCAGGCCCTCGACCGTCATGCTCGACGCGACCGCCGTGTAAGAGGCCGTGACGCTGTTCCAGACCCGTCCATCGCTGGTGGCGTGGCACGTGAAGCAGAATCTGCGGAGGTTCACCGTGGTGCTGGTGTCGAGCGACGCGCCGAGGGTGTCGGCGATGAGCATCTTGTTCCCGCGCGTCGATCCGTGGGGGTTGTGGCAGTCGTAGCAAGGAAGGGGGGCACCGACGGGCAACTTGCCGCCTGCGGTGATGATCCGGTGACCGCCGGTGCCGGCGGAGGTCGCGAACTGCTTGATGTTCACCGCTCCGCTAGCCACCCAGGAAGGGGTGCCGTCGTGGCATCGGAAGCAGGCCGCGGCGTAGTTTCCGTTGTTCTGGTCGCCGGAGAGCGTGGCCGCTGTGGGCGGGCGGAACTCGGCGAGCAGGCCGTCGTACGCGCTCGGGCCGCGATGGGCGGCATGGCACTGACGGCAGTCCCCCGCGTCCTGGCCGATTGTGGACGACGGGATGAGCGCGTGCCGGTTCTGCGTCGTGTTCAGGTAGTTCGTCTTCCCTGGATACGTGCCCGCGACCGGGTAGCCGGTCGCGTCGGTCGCGGGTTGGGACGCTGTCGGATACGTCCCACGATACCAGCTGTTCGCGTCGTTGTGACAGGCGAAGCACCACTGGTTGCCCCCGGCTGTGAGGGTGGTGCCGTTGGCGGAGCTCTTCCACAACTTCGGTCGCGTCGTCGGATCGCGGTGAGCGGCATGACAGCCGCTGCAAGCGTCGGTGAGGTCGCCGCCGGTGCCGCTCTCCTCGACCGAGTGACCGCTACCGAGGCCGAAGGAGTCGGAGGCACCGTTCTTGATGTCGGTCGTGGAGCCGGTGCCGTCGTGGCAGTCGAAGCAGACGGCGGTCTCGCCGGGACTCTGCGACGTGGAGATAGGGCGGAATATCTTGCTGGAACTCGCGGCCTGATGGGGCACGTGGCAGAGAGCGCAGGCGTTGCCCGACCCGTAGGTCTGCTTGTGCGGGATGACCGTCCACGTGGCCATGACGCCGTTGCTCACCGCGGAGATCGTCGACTCGTTCTGGTACGTGTCGAACGCGGTGACCCGGTAGTAGTAGGTCACTCCCGGGATGCCCACGCGATCCGGATAGGGCGAGGTGGACGTTGCGCCGACCGAGGCGAAATCCGTCGCGGGGTTCGAGGAGCGCCAGACACGGTAACCGGCGACGCCGTTGCTGTCGAAGGACGCGTTCCAGCTGACGGTCGCCACCAGCGGCGCGATGGTCCCCGTCGCCGCGGTGACCATGCCTGGGATCGTCGGAGGCGTGGTGTCCTGCGAGCCCACCTGAGGGGTGTAGCTGAGGATGGTGAAGGAGCCGCCCGCCATGCTCGGGTTCCCCGCGAGATCCTGGAGAGCGCCGGACGAGTACGCGATCTTCACGGTCTTGACGTCGATCGGGCGGCTCACGGTGAGCCTGACGGTGTGTCCGTCCTGCTGCAGCGAAGCGCGGTTCGGTCGAACGGAGTTCACGTAGAAATCGTTCCTGTTGACCGTCGTAGGATCGAGAACGTCGGTGAACATGACGTCGACGTGGGAGTTGTCGACGGCTTGCGCCGCTTCCATGACCGGGCCCGAAGCGTCGACGACGAGCGTGTTCCCGTTCGCGGAGGAGGTCAGCCTGCCGAACGGTGCGACTCGTCCGGCGGAGGTCCGGATATCACCGTCGCGGAGGGCGATGCCCACCGAGCGCCCCGAGCGAGCCATCGGTCCGATCCGGAGTACGACCCAGACGTCCATATGCGTTCCCATGGGGATGTTCAACTGGATGTCGCCGAACGTGACCGTCGAACCCGATCGCGAACCGGTGAATGCGCGGTTCTGGCTGAGTTGTCTGTCGCTGCCGTCGGTGCGCAGGGCCCCGTCGCCGTTGTCGCCGAACAGCCACACCTCCGCGACATCGGAGTAGAGGGCGTCACCGGAGTCGAGACCTCGCAGGGTGATGCCGTTCACCTGGACATCGCCGCCGTCGGCGGCAAGGCGATAGGCCTCGACGGCCGCGGCGTCGCTGGGGCGCTTGGCGATGGAGCTGTTCGGGCGGTCCTTGAGGGGCGCGTGGGTGACGCGCAGCGTACCCCCGGTCGCTCCGAACCCCGCGAACTTCGCGATGTTCGGCTCGATGTTGCCGTTGCCATGGGTGTCGTTCACCGATCCCGCGACGCAGCCGACCGCATAAGGGAAGCCCGGTTTCTGCAGGTCGGAACCGATCCGCACGGTCCGGCCGTCGGGTCGCAGGACCGCACCCGAAACCGCCAAGCCCGTGTTCACGGCGAAGTCGCCGGGGTCGACGGTGTTGGGGTCGATCGACTCGCTGAACACGATGTCGATCGTCCGTCCGTTCACGGCGACGGCGCTGGCGACTGTCGGGCCGAGGCTGTCGACGGGTGCCGTGGACTCGGCGGAGGACGGTGCTGGCGAAGCCGGGCGGAAGAGCGCGATGCCCGCGACTACCGCGGCCGCCAGGAGGAGCAGGGCGAGTCCACTCGCGACTGGAAGGAGCATGCGGCGCCAGCGGGCGTCGAGGCGGGGAGACGGGGGCGAGAGCGGTGCATGGACGCGGACGACAAGGTCTCGCGGACGTCTGGCCTGTTCGGGTACGTCTTTCTTCGGCAGATCGCCGTTCGCGGTCCGCGTCTGGGTGTCGCTCTCTTCCTTGGGGTCGAGCGGTGTGTCCATGTGCGATGACCGGCCACCCGGTCTGGTGGTTCATCGTCCGTCTTCCCGGCACTTTCAGCGCAGCACAAAACCTCGCGCCAGGCGTGCACATCGGTTATAGCATGGTTTTCGGTGTCTTACCAGGACTTTTGCGGGTCCGGCACGCCCTACGTTAAGGTTAGCAAAGGTAAGGCCAAAGTAACATGTCGCGTGCGCATCCGCGCACGCGCGTGAGCGTGGCGTCCGTTCCCCGACGGCGAGCCGCCGAATTGTGATGATGCGCGCAGACGCGCCGTTGGCACGGTCTGCTTCGGTGGATCGACGGCGGGAGTGGTCTCCGGGAAATGCAGGGGAGACACCGCTGAGTATAAGGCTTGACAGGAGGTAGAGCGTTGCGTTCGGAGCGCTCACAGGTGCCTGCACGGGCGATCACGGAGCGGATCCTCGACGATCGGACCCTCGCATCCGGCTTTCCGTAGCACATGTTGTTCGGGGGTTCGTAGTCCTCCGAACCCCCGAACAGGGCTGTCGGCTGTGCGGGATGATCGGAGCAAGGGTCCGGTTTTCGCGGCTCGTATGCGCGCGGCATGGCGCTGTATGGCAGAATGTCGTGGGGCGCGAAGCGGCGCTCCCAAGACGGAGACGGACGGGAGACGATGGCCGGATACGAGGACTTCGCCGACCTGCGGAAAGACGATGAGATGTCATCAGGCGGGCCGCTGTGGCCGCCTGATGACCCGGCCCCCGGCGACCAGGAGCCCGAGCGACCTTCGAGGCGCGAGAAGCGCGGACACGTCGCCGTTCTGCCGGTCTGGATCCTGTGGGTGTTGGGCGTCCCGGCCGTGCTGGTCGCGATCGCCGTGCTGCTCGTCCTGTTCGACGCTGTGGCTTCGTACGGCCGCATCCACCCGGGCGTGCGCGTGGGTACGGTCGCCGTCGGACGCATGCGGCCCGAGAAGGCGCGCTCGACGCTCCAGTCGGTCCTCGGCGGGCGATTGACGCGAGCCGTGCATGTCACATCCGGCGGCAGCGACTGGAACGTCGATGCCGGCCAGGTGGGCGCGACCTTCGACGTCGACGTCCACGTGACGCGGGCGATGGACGTCGGACGGCGCGGGGATCTCATCACCCGTGCGCGCGACCGTTGGGTCGCATGGACGGGCGGCGTGCGCCTCCAAGCTCGGGTCTCAGTGGATCGGGCGAAGACGGACACCATGCTCGACGGCTTCTCCGCCTCCGTAGATGTGGCACCGCGCGATGCGACCATCTCGGTCGAGGCGACCAGGGTGAGGCTCGTTCCCGCCGTCATCGGGGTAAGGCTCGATCGCCGTCGCGCCGAGAGTGAAGTGGTCGCCGCGTTCCTCTCGACGGACCGCGAGGTCGCACTGCCGGTCGTCTCGGATCCCGTGCGCGTCACAGACGCCGACGCGAAAGGCGCCGTCGACGATGCCGAGGCGATGGTCGCCGGCCCTGTGAGTCTGCGATACGGGAAACACATCTGGAAGCTGACCGCTACGAGCGTCGCCGGATGCGTCGAGTTCCGGGCGATCCCGTTCGCCGCCCCCGACGAGACCGTGTTCGCGACCCCGAGCGCGGCCCCCAGTTCCGCGGCCCAGACCTCGGACGCCGTTGTGGCCCAGGGCCGGATGCGGCTCGTGGCATACCTCGACTCGCAGGATGTGTCGCGGACCGTCGGACCGCTCACCAAGGGTCTTGGACGCGTACCGCGCGACGCCGAGTTCCGGACATCAGGTGGGCAGGTGACGATCGTCCCGTCGCAGGTAGGCATCGCTGTCGACATGTCCGCTCTCGCGCGCGACCTGCGGGAGGTGCTGATCGCGGGCGGCGTTCGCACCGCGACCCTGCGCCTTGCGCAGGTGGAGCCCGGGCTCAGCACGGCCAAGGCGCGCACCCTGGGCATCCGCGAGAGGATATCGACGTTCTCGACCACCTACTCGTCGGGCAACCTGCCTCGCGTGAACAACATCCATCTGCTCGCGACGGCTCTCGACGGAGCCCTTATCGCGCCGGGCGAGACCTTCTCCTTCAACGAGCACATCGGGGAGCGGACCGCACAGAAGGGCTACGTGGAGGCCCCTGCGATCGTACAGGGCCGACTCGTCCCGCAGCTCGGTGGTGGCATCTGCCAGGTCGGGACCACCGTGTTCAACACGGTGTTCTTCTCCGGTTTGCCCGTGATCGAGCGTCACAACCATTCCCAGTACATCAGCCATTACCCGAAGGGCCGTGACGCGACCGTGTCGTGGGGCGGACCCGACTTCAGGTTCCAGAACGACACGAAGAAGTGGGTCCTGCTCAAGGCGTCGTTCACATCGTCGTCACTCACGGTCAGCCTGTACGGGACGAAGCCGGGATATGACGTCTCGCTCGAGACCGGGCCGTTCACGGACGTCCACCGGTTCACCGTGCGCGAGGTACAGGACGCGACGCTGACGGTCGGCACCCGCGTGATCGAGCAGCCCGGCATCGACGGCCGCCGCGTCGTCGTCCGCAGGGTCGTGCGTGACGCGGCGGGCAAGGTGGTGCGGCGCGATTCGTTCACGTCGATCTACCAGGCCGTGGAGCAGGTCGTCCGCGTCGGGACGAGGCCTCGGCCTTCGACGAATCCGACGCCTACCGGCGGCTGATCCCGCGTTCCGCCCGGAGCGCGGGAGGGGAGGGGGAAGGACGATGTACCAGCCCGAACTCGAGGCGATGCCTCGCGCCGAGCTGGAGACGCTGCAGGTCGAACGTCTCCGGGCGACTCTGCGTCGCGTCTACGACAACGTGGAGCTCTATCGCGAGAAATACGACGCCGCCGGCTTCGACCCCGACAGCCTGAAGGGACTCGAGGATCTCTCGCGAGTGCCATTCACGGTGAAGGACGATCTTCGCGCGGCGTACCCGTACAAGATGTTCGCCGTGCCGATGCGGGACATCGTGCGCGTCCACTCGTCTTCGGGGACCACCGGGCAGATCACCGTCGTGGGTTACACGAAGGGCGACGTCGACCGCTGGAGCGACCTGATGGCGCGTACCTTCGCGTGCGCCGGCGCCACGCCCGACGACGTCGTGCAGATCACGTACGGCTACGGCCTCTTCACCGGCGGCCTAGGCGCGCACTACGGCTCCGAGCGTCTCGGCGCGCTGACCATCCCCGTCTCGGGTGGGAACACGAAGCGTCAGGTCCAGATCCTCAAGGACTTCGGCGTGACCGTGCTTGCCTGCACGCCCTCCTACGCGCTGCTCATCGCCGAGACCGCGCTGGAGATGGGCATCGACGTTCGCGAACTGCCCTTGCGCGTCGGCGTCTTCGGCGCGGAGCCGTGGAGTGAGAACATGCGCCGCCAGGTCGAGGACGCGATGAACCTGACCGCGATCGACATCTACGGCCTCTCGGAGGTCATGGGTCCCGGGGTCGCCTCGGAATGCACCCAACAGGACGGACTCCACGTGTTCGAGGACCATTTCATCGTGGAGATCGTCGATCCGGACACCCTCGAGCCCGTCTCCGACGGCGAGCAAGGCGAGGTCGTCTTCACGACCATCACCAAGGAGGGGATCCCGGTCGTCCGGTATCGGACGCGCGACATATCGCGCGTCCTCACTGGAGCGTGTCCGTGCGGGCGGACGTTCCGCCGTATCGAGCGCGTGACCGGGCGCACGGACGACATGCTCATCGTGCGGGGCGTGAACGTCTTCCCGAGCCAGATCGAGCAGGTCCTCACCGGCATCTCCGGGGTGGCGCCACACTATCAGGTGGTGCTCTCCAAGCGCGGTTCGCTCGACTTCGTCGAGGTCCACGTGGAGGTGGGCCCCGACATCGCCTTCGACGAGATCAAGCAGCTCACGGCGCTCCAGCGTCGCGTGAAGGCGGAGATCGAGTCGGCGTTGGCGATCAGCATCGAGGTGAAGCTCGTGGAGCCCAAGGCCATACAGCGCTCCGAGGGCAAGGCCAAGCGGGTCGTCGACCTGCGTTCCGAAGGGGGTGCCTGAAGCGATGGTCGAGCAGGTCTCGGTCTTTCTCCAGAACGAGCGCGGAAGGCTCGCCGAGGTGTGCCGCGCGCTCGGGGACGGCGGGTTCAACATGCGGGCGCTGATGGTCGCCGACACCGCGGAGTACGGCGTCGCTCGCATACTGTGCGATCGCCCGCACGCGGCGCGGAACGCCCTGGAGGCTGCCGGATTCGGAGCCTCGCTGGCGGAGGTCGTCGCCGTGGTGGTCCCGGACCGGCCGGGCGGTCTCGCGGACGTGCTCGAGCAGCTGGGGACGCGCGGCGTCGATGTCGAGTACGCGTACTGCTTCGTCGAGCCCGAAGGCGACTCCGCGGTCGACATCTTCCGCGTCGACGACCCGCAGGTCGCGCGACGCGCGTTGTCGGACGCGGACGTGAGGACGTTGGACGCCGCGGACCTCTACGAGCCCGACGCCGCGGGGTAGGCGAACCGCTCCGGGGCCGGTGCCCCGAATCTCCGGGCGGCATCGTTCATGGCGTCGAGGTCCTCCGGAGCGGCCAGGATCTCGGCCGTCACGGACTCATCGCGCGCGCCGAGCAGGTCGCGCACCTTCATCGCGAGCTGTTCCGCGACGATCGCCGCGCCGTCATGCGCCGTGTGCGGCAGGATGACCATGAACCGCCCGTCGGAGAGACGCCCGACGTCGTCCACGAGGCGCACGTCGTTGCGGATGCGTTCCGCGACCGCGCGGAGGACGGTGCGCTCGCGCGATGGCCGGAGTTCGACCGTGAGGTTCGGCGAGAGCGTGACGAAGACCACCGCGAGCGGCATGTCGTAACGGACGTGCCTACCGATGCCGGTCGCGAGGAGCCGTCCCGCGAACCTCTCGTTGAACACGTGTGTGATCTCGTCGACGTTGCTGCTCTCCTCCAGACGGGCGAAGAGGTATTTGACTTGTCCACAGATCTCACCGCCCACGATGCCGACGATGCCGTACGAGGCGACCCGCACCAGCAGAAGGGAGACGGCATCGCCCGTCAGCCCGGTCGAGATCACGAGCGGGATACGCATCGCGATGTAGGCGAGGGACGCGCCGGCCGCGGCGAGGAACCCTCCGTTGCGACCCCAGTGCGTCGCGCCGACGAGCGCGACGAGCAGAAGCGACTGCGCGACCGCCTCCTCGAAGGTCGGACCCTCGCGCAGGGTCGCGATCACCGTGGCCAATACTGCGACGGAGCCGATCGCGAGCATGAGCGCTTCGAATCTCGAGTACTTCAACCCATGCCTCCTAGTTCCGTGGATCTCAGTTCAGGGGGTCGGATGGATACGGCACGTGACGTCGCCGGTCGACGGGTCGTAGCCGAGCTTCAGGCCGGGATCGGAGGTACACCTGTCGACGTCCTCCCGCTTGGGCACGTACGGAGCGAGCTCGGACAGTGACGCTGGCATCCGTCCTTCGTGCTCGGCCTGGTATGTCGGTATGGCGTTCTCCAGGAGCCGCTGGTTGGACGTGCACGCGATCCGCCGCGTGGTCTCTCCGGCGAAACTGTAGGAGGCGAAGACGATGAAGCACAGCACGCCGAGGACCGCGACGACCGTCATAGCCTCGGCGAGAGTGAAGCCGGCATCCCCCGTCTGACGCCTATCGAGTGTCACCCGGTCTCCTGTGTCCGTCATCGCGTGCCGGTAGGCACGGCGTTTCACCTATGATTACATCGGTGTACCCCGGTGATTCCTCAAGATTGGAGTCGACCGGCGTCATACGAGTCCACCCGATCCACGATCTCGGAAGGCGAGGGAGTCCGTGACCTTCACCCGGCGTGTCCGGACCGGCGTCGCATCGTTCGCGCTCGCGCTACTGGCGTGCGTCGCGCTGCCGTCGACTTCGGCGTTGGCCGTGGTGAACGGGACGGACACGGTGGGCGATCGCGTGATCGGCTCGAACGCCGCGCTGCGCAGGTCCGCTCCCGACCTCGCGTGTCCCGCAGGGATACTCGAGACGGCGGACGGCACCGTGCTCTGGGCGCGTGACGCGGACGGTCCGAGGGCGATGGCGTCGACGACGAAGATCATGACCGCTGTGGTCGTGCTCGAGCGCGCCCGACTCGACGACGTCGTGACCGTGCGCAGGAGCGCCTCTCGCATCGGCGAGTCGGGCGTGGGATTGCGGGCGGGGGAACGCATCACCGTGCGTGACCTGCTCGAAGCGATGCTCATCCACTCGGGCAACGACGCGGCCGAAGCTCTGGCCGAGCACGTCGCCGGTTCCAGCGAGGCGTTCGTCAGGCTCATGGACGAGAAGGCGGACCAGCTCGATCTTCGGAACACGCGTTACACGAACCCCCACGGGCTCGACGAGCCGGGACACCATACGTCCGCCGAGGATCTCGCCGCGCTCGCGCGCTACGCGATGCGCGACCCCGAGTTCCGTAGGATCGTGGCGAGCGTGAGCGCGACGATGCCTGCCCCCGGCGGCGGGGCGCGGCGGCTCGAGACGTCGAACCTCCTTCTCGGGCAGTACCAAGGGCTCATCGGCGTGAAGACGGGCTGGACGAACGAGGCGGGCTACTGTCTGGTGTCGGCCGCGCGACGCGACGGGGTCGAGCTCTACGGCGTCGTGTTGGGTGCGCGGAGCGAGGGCTCGCGGTTCAGACAGACCGTCGCCCTTCTCGACTGGGGGTTCGAGCACTACCGATGGCGCCAGGTGACCACCGAGGGCGTGGTGGTCGGGAGTGTCGCCGCGCGCGACTGGGTCGACGTCTCCATCCCGGCCCGGGTATCGGAGTCGACTGCCGTGCCGGTCTTCGATCTTGCCGGCCGAGTCGGCACGAGGGTCTCGCTGCCGGATGGGGTGGATTCGCCCGTGGCGCTCGGTCGCAGGCTGGGGACCCTCACTGTCAGCCAGGGTGATCGGCTGCTCGTCCAGGTCCCGATCGAGGCGGCAAGACAGGTCGAGCGTCCGACTTGGGCACAGAAGATATGGTTCGCGATGGTCCGCTCGTGGCGGGCCGTCGCCCGCTAGTCAGGGAAGGCGACTGCGATGATGGATGCGCTCTCGCGCACGCCGCTCTACGAAGAACATGTCGCTCTAGGCGCACGCATGGTCCCGTTCGCGGGATACCTGATGCCGGTACGCTACGCGGAGATCACGGCCGAGCATCGGGCGGTGCGAACGGGTGTCGGCGTCTTCGACGTGTGCCATATGGCCGAGTTCCGCGTGGCCGGTCCCGGCGCCGCGGCCGGGCTGCGGTCGATGCTCACCAACGACATCGGTCGTCTGACGGAGGTCGGCCGCGCCCAGTACACGCTCATGTGCGCGGAAGACGGAGGCGTCGTGGACGACCTCATCGTCTATCGGACCGGCGATGTCGAGTACCTCGTCGTCGCGAACGCTGCGAATCGGGCAGCGGTCTCGGTGCGGCTCCAGGAAGGGCTGGCCGGGGACGCGGCGTTCGCGGATGAGTCCGACCGCACCGGGCTGATCGCGATCCAGGGTCCGCGGGCGCTCGATGTCGTGCGGGAGATCGCCGGGCCCGAGCACGAGCCCCCCTCTCGCTTCCGGGTCGCCGAGGCGATGCTGGCAGGCGTGCCCGTGTTGCTCGCGCGCACCGGCTACACAGGAGAGGACGGCGTCGAGGCGTTCTGCCCGGCGCCGCTCGCCGCGGACCTGTGGCGCGTTCTCCTGAGTTTCCCCGAGGTGGTGCCGTGCGGTCTCGGCGCGCGGGACACTCTACGTCTCGAGATGGGGTATCCGCTCCATGGCCACGAGATCGGTCTGGACTCGGACCCTGTCTCCGCGGGTCTCGGCTGGGCAGTCTCGTTCGATACGGGCGGTTTCACCGGTCGCGACGCGCTGCTCGCGATCCGCGCAGAAGGTCCTCGCCGGAAGCTCGTCGGGCTGTCGCTTGTTTCGGGCATCCCACGGGACGGGTATCCCGTATTGCACGGCGAAGAGCAGGTCGGTACCGTAGCAAGCGGCACGTTCTCGCCGACACTGGAGCACGGTATCGCGACCGCCTACGTGCCGCGGTCCCTGGCTGATGCGGGGACCATGCTCGCCGTGGACATACGCGGCCGGCGCTCGGAGGCGGTCGTGACGAGACCGCCGTTCGTGCGAGGGACGTCTCTGGAGAGACCCTCCGTCGCTTGAGACCTCGCCCGCCGCGACAACGAAAGGAAGGCCAGCGAATGTACCCGAGCGATCTGCTGTACACGAAGGAGCATGAGTGGGTCCGCACGAGCGGAGACAACGCCGTCGTCGGCATCACGCATTTCGCGCAGGACCAGCTCGGCGAGGTGGTCTACGTGGACCTGCCCGCCGAGGGTGACGAGATCGTCGAGGGCGAGACGTTCGGAGAGATCGAGTCGGTGAAGTCGGTCTCGGAGCTGTACGCGCCGGTGAGTGGGGCGGTGGTCAAGGTCAACGACGCTCTCTCGGGACGGCCCGAGACCGTGAACGAGGACCCCTACGGCGCTGGCTGGATGATCGAGGTGGCCGCGGGCGACCTCGGCGCATACGGCTTGATGACCGCCGACGACTACGAGGCCTTCATCACACAGGAGGCGTAGCGGCGTGCGTCACGTCCCCGTCTCTTGCGAGCAGCGCGAAGCGATGCTCGCCCGTATCGGTGTGTCCGATGCGGATACCCTGTTCTCCGACATACCCGTCGAGGCTCGCCTCGGCAGACCACTGGCCCTGCCGGCCGGCATGACGGAGCAGGAACTCGTCACGCACATGGAGGGGCTCGCCGCGCGCGACCGGCATGTCGGGGACCTCGTCTCCTTCCTCGGCGGGGGATGCTACGACCACTACGTGCCTGCTGTCGTGGAGCACGTCGTGCGGAAGCCGGAGTTCTTCACGGCATACACGCCCTACCAGCCGGAGGTGGCCCAGGGCACGCTCCAGGCGGCGTACGAGTTCCAGACGACCGTGTGCGAGCTCACCGGGATGGACGTCGCCAACGCCTCGATGTACGACGGTGCCACGGCGCTCGCGGAAGCGGCCCTCCTGGCCGCGCGGGCGACGGGACGCAGACGTGTCGTCGTCGCCGATACCGTGCATCCGGAATGGCGCGCCGTGTTGCGGACGTACTCGTCGGCCGGCCTTCTCGACGTCGCGACGGCGCCGTCGCGAGACGGGGTCCTCGACCGGGCGGCTCTCGGCGGACTTCTCGAAGGAGCCGCCGCGCTGCTCGTCGCCGACCCCTCGTTCCTCGGGACGCTCGACGACCTGTCGTCACTCGGCGAGGCGGCGCACGAGGCGGGAGCACTGTTCGTCGTCGCCACCGATCCGGCGCTGCTGGGAGTCCTCGAGCCGCCGTCGATCGCTGGAGCCGATGTTGTGGTCGCGGAAGGGCAGCCGCTCGGGAGCGCGGTCTCGTATGGCGGTCCGGGCGTGGGGCTCTTCGCTTGCAGGGAGGAGCACCTGCGGCGCATGCCCGGCAGGATCGTCGGCCGCACGGTGGACGTGGACGGCCGTCCGGCGTTCGTGCTCACGATGCAGACCCGGGAGCAGCACATCAGGCGCGAGAAGGCTACGAGCAACATCTGCTCGAACCACGCTCTGAACGCGCTCGCATTCACCGTACACGCGGCGGCGCTTGGCGCCGAGGGTCTTGCCGCCGTCGGACGAGCCTGCGTGTCGAAGGCCCGCTACCTCCACGACGCGCTCGTGGGGACCGGCCGGTTCGCAGAGGGATTCGGCGCGCCGTTCGCCCGCGAGTTCGCGCTGCGCTGGGAAGGTGATGTCTCCTCGATGCAGGCCGCGATGCTGGAGCGCGGGATCCTCGCCGGCCTCGACCTCGGTGTGTTCGAGGCGTCGTGGAGCGGTCTCGTCCTGTTCGCCGTGACGGAGCGGAACAGCCGCGCGGATATGGACCGTTTCGTCGCGGAGGTGGTCTCGCTGTGAGCGCGGACGACAGGGTGCGCGCGCAGCGTACAGCGGGTGGGCGCACGATCTTCGACCTGGGCGCGCCCGAGTCCCGATGCGTCCTGCCGCCGCCGCTGGACGTCCCCGAGGTAGACCTCGACGTCGAGCTAGGCGGTCGCGTACGCCGCGAACCGCCGCGGCTCCCGCACGTGACCGAAGGCGAGATCATGCGCCATTTCGCTAGGCTAGCAGCCTGCAACTTCGGGGTCGACACCGGATTCTATCCGCTCGGGTCTTGCACGATGAAGTACAACCCTCGGGTGGGAGAGGACGCCGCGCGGCTCGCCGGGTTCGCTCGCATGCATCCCTACCAGCCTACCCAGACCGCACAAGGCGTCCTCGAGCTGTTGCACGGGCTGTCCGTCGCGCTCGCGGAGGTCGCCGGGCTCGACGCGGTGACGCTTCAGCCCGCCGCCGGCGCGCACGGCGAGCTCACCGGGCTGCTATGCATCCGCGCGTACCATCAGGACCGGGGGGACGCGCGAAAGCGAGTTCTCATCCCCGACGCCGCTCACGGCACGAACCCGTCCACGGCGGCGATGTGCGGGTACGAGGTGACGCAGCTTCCGAGTGACGCCCGCGGAGGGGTCGACCTCGCCGCGCTGGGGGCCGCGCTCGACACCGACGTAGCCGCGATCATGCTCACGAACCCGAACACGCTCGGCCTTTTCGACGAGAACATCCTCAAGATCACGTCCGCCGTGCACGAGGTGGGCGCGCTGGCCTACTGCGACGGCGCGAACCTGAACGCGATCATGGGGAAGGCGCGCCCGGGCGACATGGGTTTCGACGCCCTGCACATCAACCTGCACAAGACGTTCGCCACGCCGCACGGGGGAGGCGGACCCGGAGCCGGCCCCGTCGCGGTCCGCGAGCACCTTGCGCCCTACCTGCCAGGACCGCTCGTTCGCCGTTGTGACGACGGGAGTCTCGATCTCCACACGCCCGAGCGGTCCATCGGTCGCGTCCGTTCGTTCTTCGGCAACGTGGGTGTCCTGGTCAGGGCATACGCGTACATACGCGCGCTCGGTGGGGAAGGGCTCAGCGAGGTGTCCGAGCAGGCGGTCATCTCCGCGAACTACCTCAAGGAGCGGCTCAAGAGCGCATGGGACCTGCCGTACGACCGTACGTGCATGCACGAGTTCGTACTCTCGGGCGCGCGCATGCGACGCGAGCACGGGGTGCGCACGCTCGATGTGGCGAAACGGCTCCTCGACCACGGTTTCCACCCGCCGACCGTCTACTTCCCGCTCATCGTCGAGGAGGCGCTCATGATCGAGCCGACCGAGACGGAAGACCTCGAGACCCTCGACGCTTTCGCTGACGCCATGCTGACTATCGCGGTGGAGGCGGCCGAGCATCCGGACGTGGTCGTGGGCGCGCCCTACTCGACGCCTGTTCGCCGGCTCGATGAGGCTGGCGCGGCAAAGCACCCGGACCTGCGCTGGCGGCCCTCGCCGGACGCTGAGGACTGACGGCGTGGGGCGTCCCGTCTGGCGGCTCCTCTCCCATGAGGCGCGCGACGGCGCCTGGAACATGGCCGTCGACGAGGTCCTGCTGTCCGGGAAGGCGGAGGGGTCCTCACCGCCCACATTGCGCCTGTACGCGTGGGAGAAGCCGACCGTGTCCCTCGGGAGGTTCCAGGCCCTCGACGGTATCGACATCGAGGCGTGCGAGGAGTTCGGCGTCGCGATCGTGAGGCGTCCGACGGGCGGCCGGGGAGTGCTGCACGACGACGAGGTGACGTACGCCGTCGTCGCCGGCACCGCCGACGGTGTCCCGCGTGGCACTGCCGCCAGCTACCGCCACGTCAGCGGTGGGCTTGTCGCGGCCTACCGCATTCTCGGTGTTGCTGCCGATATCACGCGCCGTCCGCGCGGTGGCGATGCCGCGGCGTGCTACCTCCACTCGACGACGGCGGACCTCTCGCTTGGAGTCGCGAAGCTCTCGGGCAGCGCGCAGCGCTGGCAAGGCGACACCTGCGTGCAGCATGGCTCGTTCGTGCGCACGCGTGATGTCCTGCTCGAAGGGCGCGTGTTCCGTCTCGACCCGGATGGTATCTCGAAGCTGGCGCGTACGACCGCGACACTCGCCGACGCCCTCGGCGAGGCGCCCGCACTGGACGTCGTGCGCGACGCGGTAGTGGCGGGGTTCGAGTACTCACTCGGAGTACGTCTCGAGCCGGGATGTCTGAGCGACGATGAGGAGGAGAAGGCGCTGACCCTCCGCTCGCATAAGGTTGAAGTGAAGGGTTAGATACCCATCGCGTGTCGTCGGCTTCTGGTATGATGTTCCCGACGTCGAGCGCATCGGCGGTCCTTCTTCTTCGGGCCGCCGACGGGGGGAGTGGATGTCCATGCACGCCAAGTCGGACAAGGATCCGTCGGTGGATGACGCGCTGCTCAGCCTCGAGGCGAGGACGAACGACGAGTTGCGCGAGATACTGAATCGGCTCTACGACGAGGAGCAGAAGATCAGCTACCGTCGCAGGGTCCTCCACGGGAAGATCGACATCCTGCGCGCGGAGCTCGTCAGGCGCCTCAAGGACGAACGGGAGGGCGGCGGCGAGCCCATATCGGGACGAGACGTCGACAGGCTGATACAGATCCTTGCCTCCGATCTGAGAGGTGTCTCCCGGGTCGACGTGACCGGGCCGCTCCCGGAGGAAGATGACGGATAGCGCGTCGAGCCGGACCGGGTCGCATACCAGCAAGGAGGGCACGTGTCGACATTCACGGAGAAGCTGCAAGCGTTCATGGACGACCTGGCGACCGACCCGGTCGAGAAGCACGTTGTCGAGTACGTGATCCGGGAGGTGCACAACGGTCGGCGACTCAGCGACGCGCTCCACGACCCCTACGTGCGCAACCGGCTGAGCGACGAGAAGCTGGGCAAGGTCCTCGAGGAGCCCGGCATCGTCGCCGCTCTCGAGCAGGAGCTCGCAAGCGCCTTCGAGAAGCGGGAGTTCGGGTTCCTAGACTGATGCGCCGCCCGCGCCGCGGGCGGAGGACGGCAGGTGTGAGGCCATGAAGAACTGTCCATCGTGCGGGTGTGAGGCTCCGGACGTCTCGCGTGCCTGCCCGGCATGCGGTGCGACACTCGATGGCGCGACGGCGTCGTTCCCTGCTGTCGCGCCCCCCGTGCAGGAACAGTCCGAGCACGTCGAGATAGACTCCGACGGCCCGGTCCTCGTCGTCCGCAAGGGTCCCGAGGTGGGGGAGCGCTTCTACCTCGACCGGCCCCGTCTCGTGATCGGCCGCGATCCAGAGTGCGACATCTTCTTGAGCGACGTCACCGTCTCTCGGCAGCACGCGGTGCTCGAGGTCGGCGACGCCGGTGTGACGATCCGCGACGCCGGTTCGCTCAACGGCACGTACGTGAACGGCGTGAGCGTGGATTCCGCTCCTCTGGGCAACGGCGACACGGTGCAGGTCGGGAAGTTCCAGATGATCGTCCTCACGGGAGGGGGCCGGTAGATGTCCCCCAAGCGACGTGACTACCTGACCATAGGCGAGGTCGTCGAACGGCTCTCGCAGTCCTTCCCGGACCTGTCCATCAGCAAGCTGCGATTCCTCGAGGAAGAGGGTCTCGTCGCGCCGGAACGGACTGGTGGCGGGTACCGCAAGTTCACCGAGTCGGACATGGCTCGCGTCGATCTCGTACTCCGTCTCCAGCGCGAGCACTTCCTCCCTCTCGCGGTGATCCGGGAGAAGCTCAAGGACATCGAGAAGGGGAAGGTCCCCTCGGAGTTGCGCCCGGCCGTGGCGCGGGCAGAGGCGGTCACCTTGCCCTTCGATGAAGCCGAGACGCTTCCGCTCGAGAAGGCACCGGCGGTCCTCGGCCTGCCCATGACCTATCTTCGCGAGCTCGCCGAGTTCGGACTCATCGCGCCGGTTCGCGGAGAGACCGGAGACGAGCTGACACGCGCGGACGTCGAGATCGCCCATGCGTGCTGGGACCTGCGCCGGTTCGGCGTCGAGCCGAGGCATCTGCGCATGTACGAGGGTTTCGCTGAGCGCGAATCGGCGCTGTTCGCGCAGATCATCGCGCCGGCCTTCCGGCATCGCACGCCCGAGACGAGACAGAAGCTGGTCGAGACCCTGCACGAACTGACCGAACTCTCGGCCGACCTCAAGCGCCATCTGACGCGTCGCGCGCTCGGACGGGTCTTCGAGGACCTCGGCTAGACGAGGAGAAGGATGGCGGAGCACGCGGCACACGACGCGGACGACCTGCCCGTCTCCGACCGGGTCGCGGCGACCGAGTTCGCGCACCCCAGCGAACGCGTAGCCGCGCGCATACTCGACTTCTATCGCATCCGCTGGGAGTACGAACCGACCGTGTTCCCCATCGAATGGGACAGTGACGGCTCGGTGATAGCCTCGTTCTCACCCGACTTCTACCTGCCCGACCTCGATCTCTACATCGAGCTCACGACGATGAGCCAGAAGCTCGTGACGAAGAAGAACCGGAAGGTCCGCCGGTTGCGCGAGCTCTATCCGGACGTGCACGTCAAGATCTTCTACCAGAAGGACTTCCGCAAGCTGCTGCTGCGGTTCGGGCTGCCGGTGCGAGAGGTGCCGCACCAGGACGGAGGCGGCCTCGACGGCGCCGCGGGAACCGAGCCGTGAGGGACTCCTCGAGTCCCCTTCCGGAAGGGGTCGCCGGCGTCCTCGTGCCCGAGAGCTCGATCGGCGAGCGGGTCCGCGAGCTCGGCCGCCGGATCACCGTGGACCATGCCGGTCGGGAACTCGTCCTCGTCACCGTCCTACGCGGTGGCGTATTCTTCCTTGCGGACCTGTGTCGCGCGATCGACCTGCCGCTCAGGCTCGAGTTCATGGCGGTCTCGACGTACGTCGGCGCGCCGGGAGGGCATGTCCGGGTGACGAAGGACCTCGACGGACCCATCGAGGGGGCGTCGGTCGTCGTCGTAGAGGACATCGTCGACACGGGTCTGACCTTGAACTTCATCCTCGGCATGCTCGCGGCCCGAGGCCCTGCGAGTCTGGAGGTGTGCGCGTTGCTCGACAAGGACGTCCGTCGTATCGCCGACGTTCGCATCGAGTATCGCGGGTTCCGGATACCCGACAGCTTCGTGGTCGGGTACGGTCTCGACCTTGCGGGGACACTGCGCAACCTGCCGTACGTGGCGAGTCTCGACGAGGGAGTCCTCGAAGCGACGCTGGCGGCTCGGGCGGGGAACCGCTGATGCTGCGGCGTCTCGCTCTTGCGGTGGGCGCACTGGTGAGCGTGCTCGTGCTCGGCACCGTGGGGTACGTGCTCATCGAGCGCTGGCCCCTGATGGATGCGCTCTACATGACGGTCATCACCATCGGCACGGTGGGGTTCCGGGAGGTCGAGCCGCTCTCACGGGCAGGGCAGGCGTTCACCATGGCGCTCATCCTCGCCGGCGTGGGGGCTCTCGGCTTCTCGTTCGGCACGATCGTCGACTTCATGGTCGAGGGGCATCTGAAGGGCTTCCTGGAGGAGCGTCGCATGCACAAGCGTATCGAGGCACTGCGCGACCATCACATCGTGGCGGGAATGGGGCGTGTCGGTTCGGTCGTCGCACGCGCCCTCGAGGCTGAGGGCGCTCAGTTCGTCGTCATCGACTCGGCCGAAGACAGCGTCGCACGGGCCACGGAGCGGGGTTGGCTCGTACTCTCGGGCGACGCGACCGAAGAAGAGACGCTGCTCGCGGCCGGCGTGACGCGCGCCCGGAGTCTCGTGACGGCGCTCGACACCGACGCGGACAACCTGTTCGTGACGGTCACGGCTCACGCTCAGAACCCGGACCTCTTCATCGTCGCGCGGTCCTCCGCTGAGTCGTCCGAGCCGAAGCTGCGGAAGGCCGGAGCGAGCCGCGTCCTGACTCCGACCGTGATCGGCGGGCGCCGAATGGCGGCGATGGTGCTGCATCCCGTGGTCTCGGACTATCTCGACCTGGTGACACATGGTGACGGCATAGAGTTCCGCCTCGAGGAGGTGGCCGTGCCCGTGGGCTCCCCGTACGACGGCCGTACGATCTCAGACATGCGTATCCGCGAGGCGACCGGCGCGGTCATACTCGCAGTGCATCGCGGGCAGGGGAGGATGGACCCGGATCCGACGCCCGACACCACTCTGTCTGCGGGCGATCGGCTCGTCGCGCTAGGGACCCGCGCGCAACTCGACGCTCTCGCGGGTTCCGTCTGAGGCCCGGTCGCCCTGGCGGCCGGGGAGGCAGGTCGGCTACCCTGTGATTCGGCACCAAGACGCGACCGGAGATCACCGACACCCGAAGGAGCGACCGTGGACCTCGAGGCATACATCCGCGACATCCCCGACTTCCCGAAGGAAGGGATCCTCTTCAAGGACATCACGCCCCTGCTGGCGAACACAGACGGTTTCCGGCAGGCGATCGACATGCTCGCCGAACCGTATCGTGGCGCGGGGGTCACGAAGGTCCTCGGAGCCGAGGCGCGGGGATTCATCCTCGGAGGCGCGCTCGCGTACGCGCTGGGAGCGGGATTCGTCCCCGCCCGCAAGCCCGGCAAGCTCCCCTGGAACACGACGAGCGCTTCGTACGAACTCGAGTACGGCACGGATTCCCTCGAGATGCACGAGGACGCCGTGGGTCCCGGTGATGTCGTGTTGATCATCGACGACGTCCTTGCGACCGGTGGGACCGCGGCCGCCAAGGCCGACCTCGCACGACGCTCAGGAGCCGACCTGGCGGGATATGCGTTCCTGTTGGAGTTGGACTTCCTCGGCGGACGCTCGAAGCTTGGGGACGAGCGCGTCGTGTCTCTCATCCACGTCGTGTGACCAGCGGGTCACTGCTCCTGGACCACCTCGACGAACTCAGCTTCGACCGCCTCGACGCCGCTGAATCCGAGGGCGCGGGCAGCGCCGCGCGATAGGTCGAGGTCCCGGCCGGAGATGAACGGACCGCGGTCGTTCACGACGACGACGATGCGGTGTCCGGCGCGGGAGAGCGCTAGGAGCGTGCCGAAAGGCAGCGTCCGGGACGCGCAGGTCAGGTCGTTCTGGTTGAATATCTGCCCGGACGCCGTGGGCCGCCCGTTGAACTCGTTGCCGTACCAGGAGCACACCGCCGTGAACCGCATGCCGGTCGACGAGTAGACGCGCGGTCGGTGGCTGGGGACGGTGTACGTCCTGTCGAGGTAGGGTCGCACGGTGGCCGCCACCATCGGGATCTCCGCGCTCAAGGGGACGGAACCGGCCCTCCACTCGCGCCGGGTGCGCGCACCGGTCTCGCGCACGCGCTGGACGACCGCCTGAGATGCCGCGTCGAGGCGCGCCAGTATCCGGCTCTGCTCCTCGAGAAGCTCGCGCGATCGCGCGAGACGTCTGTCCTTGATGTCGCGCAGCGCGACATCCTGCGCTCGGAGGTCATCGAGGATCCGCGCCTCGAAGTCCGCCTCGGCGGCGGCCAGCCGCGCGCGTCCGAAAGCCTCCCGGTACACGTCCGCGAGGCGGGTGAAGACGCTGGCGCGCGAGACGAGGTCGGCGATCGAGGAGGCGCCGAGGAGCACGAGCAACGGATCGGCCGCGCCGGTCTTGTAGATCTGCACGAGTCGGGAGTCGTACTCCGCCCTCGCCGCATCAAGAGCCGAACGGGCGGCGTCGACGAGGACCTGCTGCTCGTAGATGCGCAGGCTCGTCACGGCGACGCGTTCGTCGATGGCCACCGATTCGCCTTCGAGGTCCTCGATCTCGTGCTGCAGGTCCACGGCTCGCATGGTCTCGGGGTCGGAGGCAGTGGTCGGCGATACCGTGGAAGAGGTGACGAACGTGGCCTTCAGCGGCAGAGAGAGGGAGCGCACGGGCACGCCGAGCGTCAGCACCGCGACGAGCACGCCGGCGATGCGCGCGCTTGCCGCCAGCCACGCTCCTCGCGTCATGCGACTTCTCCTCACGTAGGTGTCCCGTCCCAGGATACCGGAGCGGGGAGCTATGGTAGGATATCCGTGGCGGCCCTGTCCGGGGCCTCCCCGACGCAGACGACGACGCAGCCCGGAGGCAGCCGTGCGACACCTCGCCCGCAGCCGCGTCATCATGACCGTGACCGCATGCGTCCTCGCGGGTTCTATGGGGACTGCTACTGTCGCTGCGGCTCCCGTCACCAACGCGTCCATAGGCGCCAAGCGTGCCGAAGCGTCCAGCGTCCAGGCGACCCTCGAACGCATGGGCAACGAACTCGAGATCAAGGCGGAGGAATACGACGCCATCACCGAGGCGCTGGGTCAGACGCGTGCGCGCATCGCCGAGACTCGTGTTCGTCTGGAAGCGGCGGACCGCGAACTGGCATCCGGCGAGGCGCAGCTCGACCGGCGCGCGGCGGACATCTATCGCGGCGGCGGAGACCTCGGCTTTCTCGACGTACTGCTCGGGACGACATCGTTCGAGGACCTTCTGACCAGGCTCGAATGGCTGGTGCGCGTGAACCGTGGCGACGCCGATCTCGTGGCCCGCGTGAGGGTCGCGCGAGCCGCGGTGGAGGAGGCCGAACTCTCGCTCGAAGCGAGAGAATCGGAGCAGGTCGTCCTTCGCGCGGAGGCGAAGGTCCGCAGGGATCGCGTGGAGGTCGTGGTGCGCGAGCGCCAGGTGTATCTGGACTCGCTGAACGCGGACATCGCGCGACTCGTTCGCGAAGAGCAGGAGCGTCAGCGCGCTGCTGCGCTGGAGCGTGCGCGGCTGGCGGCGGAGGCCGCTCGTCGTGCGCGGGAGCAGGCCGCGAGCCACGAGTCCCAGAACGACGGGGTCGATCCGGAGTCGTACGCGGGTCGCTCGGGGATCGTCGACGTGGCGTTGCGCTTCCTCGACGTGCCGTATCAGTGGGGAGGGACGTCGCCGGCGGGTTTCGACTGCTCGGGACTCGTGCAGTTCGTCTTCGCGCAGTGCGGGATCGCTCTGCCGCGGGCGAGCAGGTCTCAGTACCGCTGCGGGACGCACATCGCCGCGGACAGGGTCGAGGACCTGCGCCCGGGTGACCTCGTCTTCTTCGGGACCGATGCGGATCCGGCCCGCGTGCATCACGTCGGCATCTACGTGGGGGACGGGAACTACCTGCACGCTCCGGCTACAGGGGATCGCGTGCGAGTGAGTTCGCTCACGGAGCGCATCGCCCAACGGGGCGACTACGTGGGCGCTTCCCGCTTCTGACACCGCTCGCCGCCGTCCGTGCGCCGTTCGCGGCGCGTCCCGCGCTATCGGCTCCACTGCATGGGCGCTGTGGTATCATGCGTCCCAACCTATCAGGCCGACCAGCGGCGACGCCGCACGTTCGCGGTGCCGCCCGGCAGGGGAGCCCGTGACCCGAGAACTCCTGTCCGGAAACGAAGCCATCGCACGGGGCGCCTGGGAGGCGGGGGCGCACTTCGGTGCGGGCTACCCGGGCACGCCTTCGACCGAGGTGCTGGAAGCCTTCGCCGCGATGCCGGACGTGACGGCCGAATGGGCGCCGAACGAGAAGGTCGCTCTCGAGGTAGGCGCCGGGGCGAGCCTCGGAGGCCGCCGGGCGCTGGTCACCATGAAGCATGTCGGCCTGAACGTGGCGGCCGACCCGCTCTTCACGCTCGCCTACACCGGGGTCGGCGGCGGTCTCGTGATCGTGGTCGCGGACGACCCGGGGATGTATTCGTCCCAGAACGAGCAGGACAGCCGCAACTACGCGGCGTTCGCTCGCGTGCCGGTCCTCGAGCCTTCCGACAGTCAGGAGGCGCTCGACTTCACCAGGAGCGCTTTCGAGATATCGGAGGCCTTCGACACGCCGGTCCTCTTACGTTCGACCACTCGGGTCTCTCACGGCACGTGCCTCGTCCAGACGGGGGAGCCGACGAGGCGACCCGAGAAGCCACCGTACGAGAAGGACGTCGCGAAGTGGGTGATGATGCCGGCGAACGCACGCTGCCGGCGCGTCGGGCTCGAGGAACGTCTCGAGAAGCTCGCCGCCCATGTAGAGACCTGCCCGGAGAACCGCGTCGAGAAGCGAGGCTCCGATCTCGGTATCGTCACGTCGGGTGTCGCATACCACTACGTGCGCGAGGCGCTGCCTGAGGCGTCGATCCTCAAGCTCGGGTCGACGTTCCCGTTCCCCGAGGGTCTCGTGCGTGATTTCGCTTCCGGTGTCGAGCGTGTCGCCGTCGTCGAGGAACTCGACCCATACCTCACGTCGAGGGTTCGTGGCGCGGGCGTCTCCATCGAGGACATCGCGATCCCGAGGATCGGCGAGCTCTCTCCGGGGAGGGTGGCGGCGGCGTTCGGGATACCCGCGCCGCCGCAGCGGGAACCCCTGGAGGGTCTCCCGCCACGCCCTCCGCTTCTGTGCCCGGGGTGTCCGCATCGAGGCGTCTTCCACGCCTTGCGGAAGCTCAAGGCGGTGGTCACGGGGGACATCGGCTGCTACACCTTGGCCGCGCTGCCTCCACTTGCCTCGATGGACACCTGCGTGTGCATGGGCGCGAGTATCGGTATGGCTCACGGGCTCTCCGCGTCCGGAGGGTCTGACGGTCGTCCGGTCGTCGCGGTCATCGGAGATTCGACATTCGCCCACTCGGGGATCACGGCACTCACACATCTCGCGTTCAACGGGGGCGCCGCTACGGTGGTCGTGCTGGACAACCGGACCACGGCGATGACCGGGCAACAGGGCAACCCCGTCTCGGGACGAAGGCTCCAAGGTGACGCGGTGTCGTGCATCGACATCGAGGCCCTCGCGCGCGCCCTGGGTGTTCCTCGCGTCCGCACGCTCGACCCGCACGACCTCTTGGGCACCGAGGAAGCGTTGCGCGAGGAGATCTCGTCCGGAGAAGCGAGTCTGGTGATAGCGAGGTCGCCGTGCGCGTTGCTCATCCGCGAGCGGGAGCACCCGTACGCGATCGACGAGGAGGCGTGCACCGCGTGCGGCGCGTGCCTCAAGCTAGGGTGTCCCGCGCTGTCGAAGGAGACGGACGGGAAGGCGGCCATCGACACCGACCTGTGCGTCGGTTGCCGCGATTGCCTGCAGGTGTGCCGATACGACGCGATCGTCACGTCCGGTCCCGCCTGCGACCTGGGCGGGGTGTGACGGATGCCGGTGACCACCGTGATGCTGTGCGGGGTAGGCGGCCAGGGGACCATCCTCGCGGGTGACGTGCTCGCCATGGTCGCGGCGAGATCCGGACACGACGTCAAGCTCTCCGAGGTCCATGGCATGGCCCAGCGCGGCGGATCCGTCGACACGATCGTCCGCTTCGGAGAGTGCGTTCACTCGCCGGTCATCGATCCCGGGGTGGCCGACCACCTCATCGCGTTCGAGGTCATCGAGGCGGCACGCCGTATCCAGTTCCTGAAGCCCGACGGCCGGCTCGTCGTCAACTCGCGGACCATCGCCCCGCTGCCCGTTCTCACGGGTACGTTGCCGTATCCGAGCGGTCTCGAGGCAGTCCTCGCGGACGAGGGCGCTGTGTTCATCGACGCCGAGGCGCTCGCATGCGAGGCCGGCAGCCCGCGTTCGGCCAACGTCGTCCTTCTCGGTGCCGCGTCGTTCGGGCTGTCTTTCGGCCTCGACGCGTGGCACGACGTGATCGCGGTGCGGGTGCCTAGCAAGACCGTGGATGCCAACCTGCGGGCGTTCGACCTCGGTCGTGCGGCGTGCGAAAGAGGGGTGTGCGAGTCGTGAAGGTCACGCAGCTCTCGGTCTTCATCGAGAACAAGTCCGGACGCGTCAGCGAGGTGACGGACGTTCTGGGCGTGGCGGGTGTGAACATCCGGGGGTTCTCCATATCGGACACCGCCGACTATGGGATCCTCCGCCTCGTCGTGGACAAGCCGGAGGAAGCCGCGGTCCTGCTCAAGGAGCACGGGTTCACGGTGAAGGAGACGTCTGTCATCTGTATCCTGTTGCCTGACCAGCCGGGTGGTCTTGCCGGCGTCCTCAAGGTCGTAGCAGGAGCGGGCGTGAACATCGAGTATGTCTACTCGCTCGTCTCCACGTACGTCGTACTGAACGTCGCGGACGTCGACCGTGCCCTGAGGCTTCTCGAGGGCAGACCGGTCCGCCTCGTCTCACAGGAGGAGATCGCGCGCTCGTGAGGTGCACATGCGCCGCGGGACGCGTCTCGATATCACCGGGCAGGCACGAGGGGAAGGAAGGTAACGGGTATGAGAGCGGTAAACCGGCAATTGCGGCTTCTAGCATGCGTGGTTCTGCTCGCGGCGGTCGTGACGACCTCCGGGTGCGCCAAGGGCGCTTCGAAGGCGGGGACGGAGCCCGCTAAGGAGGAGGCGAAAGCCCCCTACAAGATCGGCGCGATCCTGGCGCTCTCCGGAACGTACGCGGGACTCGGCACTCCGGAGAAGAACGCCATCGAGCTCGAGGTTGCGGCGATCAACGATGCTGGTGGCGTCGACGGCCATCCGCTCGAGGTCGTCTATGAGGACGACGCGAACGATCCGACGAAGGCCGTTGCTGCCGCGACGCGCCTCATCGAGCAGGAGAAGGTCATCGCGCTGCTGGGAACGAGCGGTTCCGGCTCTTCGATGGCGATCCGCGGCACCGTCGACAAGGCGGGCGTCCCGCAGGTCTCCATGGCCGGCGGCTCGGTCATATCGGACCCGCTCGACAAGTGGGTCTTCCAGACGCCTTGGCCCAACCGCATCGTTATGCCGTACATCCTCGACTACATGAAGGCGAAGGGCATCGCGCGGGTCGCGATCATCTCCGACAGCGGCGCGTGGGGCAAGGACGCGCACGACGTGGCGGTCAAGAAGGCCGCTACCGTCGGAGTGCAGATCGTCGCGGACGAGACGTTCAACCCCGGCGACACGGACATGACGGCACAGCTCACGAAGCTCAAGGCTTCGAACGCGCAAGCGGTGTGGGTCCTGACCTCGGGCGCGGAGGCGGCCATCGTCGTGAAGAACGCCGAGCAGCTCAAGATCGGCCTGCCTCTCTTCGGCAGCCACGGGAATGCGCGCAAGGAGTTCGTCAAGGGCGCTGGGACGGCCGCCGAGGGATACACCTTCGCGGCAGGCAAGGTCCTCGTCCCCGAGGCGTACGGGCAGGGGACCGAGGGATACGACGTCGCCAAGGACTTCATCAACAGGTACACGACGAAGTACGGTGAGGCCCCGAACACCTTCGCGGGTCACGCGTACGACGCACTCCACATCACGGCCGCGGCGCTGGAGGGCCTCCCCGAGGGCGCGACCGCTGCCGACCTTCGCGATCGCATCGAAGGTACGAGCGGCCTCGTGGGCATCGGCGGTACCTTCACGTTCTCGGCGACCGACCACAGTGGGCTCACGGTCAAGGATATCGTGATGTACACCGTGAAGAGCGGCGAATGGGTCCTGGCCCAGTAGCGGCGCGAAGCGCCGTGGATCCGGTGATCCATCGGATCGATGGCGGCGCTTGGAGGGTGCAGGACTGACGCACTGGCAGGTAGCCCCGGCGCCAAGAGGGGCCGGGGCTACCTGTCGACGTGACACCATCGAGAAAGCGTGGGCGTGAACGCGACGTTGCTGCTGCAGTTCGCCATCTCCGGCCTCAAGAACGGGGCCATCTATTCGCTCGTCGCACTCGGGTTCACCATCGTCTACGCCTCTACCGGCATCATCAATTTCGCGCAGGGTGAGTTCTTCATGCTCGGCGGGATGCTCTCCGTGTTCGCGCTCCGGACGATGGGACTCCCGCTGTTCCCGGCGCTGCTCTTCGGAGTGGCGGGGACGGCGATGGCAGGTGTGGTCTTCGAGCGTCTCGCGTTGCGCCCTCGGCGCGATTCGGGGTCGCTGACGCTCATCATCATGACCATAGGCGGCTCGATCACTCTCAAGTCGCTCGCTCGCCACGCATTCGGCCCCGACGAGCTGGCGCTCCCGCCGTTCACCGCGGGGGCCTCCCTGTCCGTGCTCGGGGCGACGGTGGAGCGGCAGACTCTGTGGGTCTGGGCGCTCACGGCCGTGGCGGTCGTGGTGCTCGCCGTCGTCTACCGCAAGACCGGGCTCGGCCGGGCTATGCGTGCGTGCGCGGTCTCCCACGAGGCGTCGCGCCTGATGGGGATCGACACCGCACGGATCGTCATGATCGGTTTCGGTCTTGCCGCTGCACTCGGCGCTATCGGCGGCCTTGCGGTTGCGCCGCTGACCCAGACGTCGTTCGACGTCGGGGCCAGGATCGGTCTCAAGGGTTTCTCCGCGGCGATCCTCGGGGGTCTCGGGGACCCGGTAGCCGCCGTCGTCGGGGGCATACTGCTCGGATTGCTCGAGAGCATGTCGATAGCGTTCCTCTCTTCGACGTACAAGGATGTCATCTCGCTGGCGGTCCTATTGGCCGTCCTCTTCGTGAGACCGCAGGGGATCCTCGGCCGTGCCAACCGGGAGAAGGTGTAGCCGGTGGGCCCCGGGGATCTTCGCGTACTTCGCAAGGGAGGGCCGATGCTCGCCACGCTCGCCGTGGCGGCGGTGCCGTTCCTGACGCAGGACGGCTACCTGCTGAAGATCCTCGCGTTCGTCGGTTTGAACGTGATCGTCGTCGTGGGGCTGTCGTTGCTCTTCGGATACGCCGGGCAGATTTCGCTGGGCCACGCGGCGTTCTTCGGCATCGGCGCGTACGCTTCGGGCTACGTCACGGCGACGCTGCATCGGCCGTGGTTCGTGGGTCTCTCGTGCGCGCTCCTCATCTCCGCCGGAGGAGGACTCGTTCTGGCGCTCCCGAGCTTGCGGCTAAAGGGTCACTACCTGGCGATGGCGACGCTGGGGTTCAGCGAGATCATGAGCGTCGCCTTCGTTGAGGCGCGGGGGGTCACCGGGGGCGTGAACGGGCTGTCGGGCATACCTCCCGCTGCTGTGGGGAACTTGTCGGTATCGAGTGCGACGGGGAACTACGTGCTCGTCTGGGCGACGGCGGTCGCCGTGGTGTTCCTCGCCGCGAACGTGGTGCGTTCGCGACCCGGGCTCGCGATGCGCGCGATCCACGGCTCGGAGCTCGGGGCGCAGGCGTGTGGTGTCGACGTGGTGCGGGTGAAGACTCAAGCATTCACTCTCTCCGCGGTCCTCGCAGGTCTCGGGGGAGCCCTGTACGCGCAACTCGTCGGGTTCGTCTCGCCTTCGTCGTTCACTCTCGAACTCTCGATACTGTTGGTCGCGATGGTCGTCCTCGGAGGCACCTGCTCTCTTGTCGGACCGATCGCCGCGGCCGTCGTCCTCTCGCTCCTTCCGTATCTCGACGCGCTCGTTCCGGGTCTGCCGCGGAGCGCCGTCGCCGTTCTCCAGGACTGGGAGACCGATATCTACGGGCTGACGATCATCCTCGTCATGCTCTTCCTCCCCGGCGGGATGGCCGGGGCCGCTCGACGGCTCATGGCCGCGGTGGGCCGGTCGCGCGTCGGCGACGCGCGAGGGGAGGAAGCAGCGTGAGGATGCTTTCCGTCAGCGGCGTGACGAAGCGATTCGGCGGATTGACCGCGGTCGACCGGGTCACGTTCGGCGTCGATGAAGGCAGCATCAAGGCGATCATCGGGCCGAACGGGGCGGGCAAGAGCACGCTCTTCAACCTGATGACCGCGTTCGAGCGGGTCGATGAGGGTAACATCACCTTCGGTGGAAGGGACCTGACTCGCATGCGGCCGCACCGCATCGTTCGGGCCGGGGTCGCGCGTACGTTCCAGAACACCCAGCTATTCGAGGAGATGACCGTACTCGAGAACGTGCTCGTGGGAGGTCACATCCGGGGCAGGGCGGGCATGGTGGCCGCCGCATTCAGGCTCCCCGGGACGGCGGGCGAGGAGCGCGAGGGCCGCGAGGCGGCTTCGAGGATGCTGCGTCTCGTGGGAATGGAAGGGCAGGAGGACGTCCCGGCGGCCGACCTCCCGCACGGCTTGCGGAGGCTGCTCGAGATCGCGCGGGCCCTTGCGTCGCGACCCCGGATGCTCCTTCTCGACGAGCCGGCGGCGGGGCTGAACACGGCGGAGACCGTTCGCCTTGCCGACGTGCTCTTTCGCATCCGCGATCTCGGGACGACGATCGTCGTCGTCGAACACGACATGGGACTCGTGATGCGGGTCTCAGATGAGATCGTCGTCCTGAGCCAGGGATGCAAGATAGCCGAGGGCCCCCCGCTGCTCATCCAGAAGGACCCGGCCGTCATCGAGGCGTATCTCGGTGAAGGACGCGAAGATGTCTGAGGCGACCGAGATGCTGAGAGTGGAGGGTCTTCAAGCCGGGTACGGGCATGCGGCGGTCCTGCACGACGTGGACATCGAGGTGGCGAAGGGCGAGGTGGTCACGCTCATCGGCGCGAACGGATCGGGCAAGTCCACACTGCTCAAGGCGATCGTCGGCCTCGTGACGCCGAGGAGCGGGCGTATCGTCGTGGACGGTACCGTGACCACCGGTCTCGCGCCCGAACGGATGGTCCGGGCCGGGGTCGCGCTCGTTCCGGAGGGCAGGATGCTGTTCGGCCCGATGAGCGTTCTCGAGAACCTTCTGCTCGGAGCGTACGTGCGGCGTGGTCCCTCGGCGAAAGAGGAGATCCAAGAGGACCTTCGGATGGTGTGCGAACTCTTCCCGGTTCTCGCCGAACGGCTCGGACAGGACGCGGAGACGCTGTCGGGCGGGGAGCAGCAGATGCTTGCGGTGGCTAGGGCGCTCATGAGCCGGCCGCGCCTTCTCCTCCTCGACGAGCCGTCCCTCGGGCTTGCTCCGAAGGTGATCGGCGAGATACTCAAGACACTTGACGTGCTGCGTTCGCGCGGGCTCACGATCCTCCTCGTCGAGCAGGACGTGCAGGTCGCGCTGAGGCATGCGGATCGCGGATACGTGATGCGCACGGGCCGGATCGCTCTTTCGGGCACGTCGGCGAGTCTGCTCGCCGACGACGACGTACGTCTCATCTACCTCGGGGACTGGCATCACGATCGGGACGAGGGGGGATCTCGCGCATGATCTGGAACGCGGAATACGAGACCATGGACCGCGAGCGGTTGCGTGAGTTGCAGGAGCGGCGTCTGCGCTCGACAGTCGCGTGGGTCCACGAACGTGTCCCGTACTACCGGGATACCCTCGACGCCGCGGGCGTGCGGCCGAAGGACGTCCGCAGCCTCGACGACCTGCGCCGCCTGCCGTTCACCGACAAGACGGCGCTGAGGGACACGTATCCCTTCGGGCTCTTCGCGGTCGACTTGGAGCAGGTGGTCCGGATCCATTCGTCGTCGGGCACGACGGGCAAGCCGATCGTCGTCGGATATACCCGGGGGGATATCGCTACCTGGACGGAGTGCACCGCCCGGGTGGCGTCGGCGGCGGGCATCACGGAGCGCGACCGAGTCCAGGTCGCGTTCCTCTACGGGATGTTCACAGGCGGGTGGGGCATGCACTACGGACTCGAGCGGATAGGCGCGACCGTCATCCCCGCAGGCAGCGGCAACACGGAGCGCCACCTGATGATGATGCAGGACTTCGGCACGACCGGGCTTGTGTGCACGCCTTCATATGCCCTGTACATGGCCGAGGTGGGGGAGAGCGCAGGTGTCGACTTCGAGAAGCTCCCGCTGAGAGTCGGTCTCTTCGGCGGGGAGCCCACGAACGAGCAGACACGTCGCGAGATCGAGAGTCGGCTGCACGTGGTCGCCACCGACAACTACGGTCTCTCCGAGGTCATGGGTCC
Source organism: Coriobacteriia bacterium (assembly GCA_041658765.1). Classification (NCBI taxonomy): domain Bacteria; kingdom Bacillati; phylum Actinomycetota; class Coriobacteriia; species Coriobacteriia bacterium. The sequence continues at coordinate 80,967 of JBAZZO010000002.1, forward strand.
TGGGGTGTCGGGGGAGTGCGAGGCGCAGGACGGACTCCACATCAACGAGGACCACTTCCTGTGGGAGGTCGTCGACCCCGTGACAGGCGACCCGGTGGAACCGGGTACCGAAGGGGAACTCGTCATAACCACGGTGACCAAGGAGGCGTTCCCCGTTCTGCGCTACCGCACGCACGATCTCACGACAGTCGACACGGAGCCGTGCTCGTGCGGGCGGACACTCGCGCGTATGCGCCCGGTCCGCAAGCGGACGGACGACATGCTCATCATCCGTGGGGTGAACGTCTTCCCGAGTCAGATCGAGGACGTACTCGCCCAGATCGAGGGAGTGGAGCCGCACTACCTGATCGTGGTCGCACGCGAGGCCGGCATGGACGACCCCGAACTCCGTATCGAGGTCGCTCCGGAGATATTCTCCGACGTGATGGCAGACATGGTAGCCTTCTCCAAGCGCGTGTCGGATCGCATCCACTCGGTCGTGGGCCTGCATGCACGGGTCGTCCTCGTCGAGCCGGGCGCCATAGAGCGGACGGCAGGGAAGGCCCAGAGGGTGATCGATCAGCGCGGGCTCGCTTAGGGCCCTCTTCCTCTCAGGAGGTCTCGTCTTGCCGACCCCCGTCGTCGCCCTTGTCTCGGTCGTGCTCGCGCTCGTCGTCGCCGCATCGGTAGCGTATGCGGCTCGCGCCCTGTGGCGCCGCCAGGTGCGGCGCTACCTCATCGGACTCGTCGGAAGCCGCGAGGACGTCCGGTCGCAGGCGCGTGCGCTCGAGAGCGTCGTCGAGATCCTCGCTGGGGCGGGGGACTCGACACTCGTCGCGTTCGCGCAGAACCCCAGGACCGAGGAGCGCCGGACTCTGGCCGACATCGCGCAGAGGATGACGATCACGGCGGAGGAGCTGCGCACGGCCGCGCTTCCGAAGCGCTTGTGGACCGCAGCGAACCTTCTGGAGGCCGCGGCGCGTGCCGTGGCGGGGGAGGCCGGGAAGGCGGGGGATGCTCCCACACCGTCCGCAGCCCTTGATGCTCTTGCCGCGGTGGATCTCACGGCTCCCGAGGGTGTCGCGCTGAGAGCGAGCGAGGAACTGCACCGCCTGTGTGTCGAATACGGTGTCGAGGATCCCGCGGTGTACGGGGGCGGACTCTACATCTGAACGGGCCGGTGCCTGCAGCCCTGGCCACGAGTGTGATAGATTCCCAGGTGACGGCGGCACGCAGCGGCCGCGCACACATGAGGAGGACCGGGCTTGGATCCGCCGCTCACACCATCCACGACGGTCCCACGCAGTGCGGTCCTGGCTCTTGCGAAGCGTGTCGCCGCGCTCGCGGTCCTTCTGCTGGTGTTGACGCTCACAGTGTCGGCGCTCAAAGGCTATCGCTCCGCGGCCAAAGCGGCGCGTTCTCGCGAGCGTTCTGTGGCCGCGTCAGTCACTCCGAACGCCGTCCCGAACGGGAACTCGCCGACGGCCAAGCCGCCCGCGGTCGAGCCGACGTCCTCGGCGTCGACCGAGACGAGCCCCGCAGCCGATACCGCGGTCGTCGTGATCGGTGGTCTGAACTTCCGCAAGGCGCCCGAGCGCGGTTCGGTCATCATCCGGCCGCTCCTGCTCGACGAACGCCTCGAGATCGTGGGACGCTCGGATGGATGGCTGAGGGTCCGTGACACGACCGGACTCGTCGGCTGGGTCACCTCGAGCGAGCGATACATCCGCGTAGAGCCCGGCGGACGCTAGGGATGGGCGTGGAGGATCGGCCGGTGATAGGCGATGCGGCGGAGTTCTATCGAGTGCGGGTAGTGCGCCTCGACGAGCAGGACGAACCCGATCTCGAATGGCGGGACGACATCCTGTACCGCACGCCGCCGCACCAGGAGCCGCACGAGGTCGAGACATACCGGGTGGAAGCCGTCCGGCTCGACGACGACACCGCGGTGACGGACTTAGCACGATTCCCGGATGCCGAGAGCGCCCGGGCATTCGTCGAGCGTCTTGAGATGGATCTTTCCGAGATGACCAAGTCCGGATTCGAAGCGCGTCACTTCCCGGCCCCGGAAAGCGGTCTCTAGGCCCGGAGGGTCGGTCTCTCCCAACGTGGTACCCATCGGACACACGGGGACGGGTACTGCGATTGGTACCTGACATAAGATACATTATCGGGCGTAAGGGTGTGAGTGTGAGGGCGGTCTCAGGCAGGGAAAGCCCGGCCCCAGACCGCGGTTATCCGCAGCCCGGGGCCGCCGTTCATCGCGAAGTCGGGTACCTCAGCCTCTGCGGCCCGACGTTGCGCCGTTCGTGGTGCGCTCGTCAGCCGACGAGCTTCGTGATCGCGCCCTGCAGGAATGCGACGAGGAAGGCCGCGCTCACGGTCCGCCTTCTCGGAGAGCCTCGGGTCCGTCGCGCCCCGTTGTCCAGACGGAACCGAGGTAGCGCGCCGGTCCGGAGAAGCCTGCCTCGAATGCTTCGAGCAGCGCCGCGCCTATCGGCGGGCGCAGGTCGAAGCATTCGAGCGAGTAGGGATCGACGAGATCGACGGCCTCGACGACGGGATCGGCCGGCGAGGAGGTGATGTCTCCCCCGGTCATGCTGCAGGCGAAGGTGAGGTTGACGATGTGGCGCGAGCGGTCGGGAAAGATGGTGTCGTTCACGATAAGCGGTGCGCCGACCGTGCACTCGAGACCCGTCTCTTCGCGCACCTCGCGCTCGAGAGTCTCGGCGAGTGTCTCGCCGAGCTCGACGCCACCGCCGGGAAGGAGATGGTACGCCGCTCCATCGCGACCCCTGTGGCGCACGAGAACGAAGCGTCCGCCGATGAGGATGGCCGCTGCGACGCGCACCCGTGGGGCGTCAGATGCCCGTGCTGCCAAAACCCCGCTCCCCCCGTGCGGTGGCGTCGAGCTCGAGCACCTCGGCGACATCGACACGCGCGACCGGCTGGATGACGAGCTGCGCGACCTTGTCTCCTCGCTGGATGACTATCGGTGTGTGGGGGTCGAGGTTGACCGCTATGGCTTTGATCTCGCCGCGGTAGTGGCTGTCGATGAGTCCGGGGGTGTTGACGAGGCTCAGGCCATGCTTGACCGCGAGCCCGCTGCGGGGCTGCACGAAGCCGGCATATCCCTCGGGGATCGCCAGTGCGATGCCTGTCGGCACGAGAACCCGTTCGAAGGGGGCGATCGTCACGTCTTCGGCGGAATGGAGGTCGAGGCCGGCGTCTCCGTCGTGGGCGTACGAAGGCAGAGGCAGTCCCGGGTCGAGCCGAAGTACCTCGAGTCGCAAGTCAGGCTCCTCTCAGCACGGTGGGGACGTGGACCGCGCATGCGCGTACGGCTTCGCGCAGGTCGTACGGGTGATATGGGCGAACGCGCGCCGCGGCCGGCTCGAGAGTGACGTCCGGACGGAACTGCTGGACGGCGTAGCGCCTTGCGCCGCGCAGACTCGCAGCGATGTCCGCGAGATCGTCCAGCGCGACCGCAGGCGGGAACGCCGTGGTGCGGAACTCGTGCGCGACACCGCTCGCGAGGATCGTCTCGACGCTGTCGGTCACGTCTGCGGCGGCGGTAGGCGACCCGGTCAGCGCGGAGTAGCGGCACGGGATGGTCTTCACATCGAGGGCGACGTATGCGACGAGACCCTCGGCGAACACGTGTCGCAGCACGTCGGGCCTTGAGCCGTTCGTGTCGAGCTTGACCTTGACGCCTAGATCGGCGAGAGCCGCGAGCAAGGCGATGAGATCGGGATCGTCACAGGGCTCGCCCCCCGTCACGACGACTCCGTCGAGCCACCGGCGCTTCTCTTGGACGTGCGCGGCGAAGGACCGCCAGGCGCCGTTGGATGCGTGCGATGACAGGAGCGCGGGATTGTGGCAGTACGGGCAGCGATACGGGCATCCCGCGAGGAAGATGGTCGATGTGAGATGACCTTCCCAGTCGAGCATCCCCGAGGGTTGCCACCCCGCAAGACGCGCGGTCGGCGCGGCCGCTATCCCGGTGCCGTCCCTTTCCGCGATCGGTCCCACGGTCCTCCTCCCCTACCTCAGTGCGCGACGAGTTCTTTGAGGCGTCCGCGGTCAGGCACCTCTCCGCGCCACGAAGCGACCTCGCGTCCCTGCATGTCGACGACGAGCACGGAGGGCGTGGCGAGCACTCCGTAGAACGAAGCTTCGGCTAGACCGTCCATCTCCCCGACGTCGAACACCTCGACCCCGTCGATGCCCGCGCACGCCATCTTGGCCGCGGGGCAGCGTGGGCAGTCCTCTTTGACGAACAGCTTGACGTTCACGTCGCTCCCCTTTTCCTTCGCAGGCCTCGTCAGGACGCCAAGACATAGCCGAGATCCGTCCGGACCCGGTCGTACAGCTCGCCTACCTTGCTGTGGTTCCACGTCTGCACCTTGCTGAAGTACCCGACGATCCGCGTCACGCCGTAGACGTCCAGCGAGCCGCACAGCGGGCACTGCGCCTTGAGTCCGCGGGACGTGCGATGACACGATTCACAGACGGTGAACTCGGGGCTGAAGGCTATCTGCGAGCATTGGGTGTTGCGGAAGGTCTTCTCGACGAAGCTCCGGATGGCCCGGGGATCGGGCTCGTGCTCGCCGAGCCATACGTGGACTATCGCACCCGCCTCGATGAGCGGATGGAAGAGCGACTGGCGCTCGACACGCTCGATGTAGTCGACGGGCGCGTCAGCCGCCAGGTGCACGGAGTTCGTGTAGTAGAAATCGCCCGAGGTGAGGTTCCCCTTCACCACACTGGCCGTTTGAACCGGCCAGTACTTCATGTCGAGCTTGGCGAGTCGGTAGCCGGCCGATTCCGCGGGACTCTCCTCGAGCACGAGGTGGATCCCGTAGCGCTCCGAGAGCTCGCGGCACTTCAGGCTCATGGCCGAGACGACCTTGAGCCCGAAGCGCAGTGCCTCGTCCGATTCATGCAGTTGTTCGCCTCGGTGAGCCTGGACCATCTCGTTCAGGCCGATGAGTCCCGCGAGATAGGTCAGCTTCTCCATGCGCAGGTAAGGCGTGCCGTCGAGGTTCTGCGTCAGGAGTCCGAGCGGGCCCGCGGGGCCGAGTGCGACGAGCTCCTCGATGAACGCGCGCTTCTGGACGTGCGCCTTGGCGACGAGCTCCAAGGTGCGATTGATCTCCATGAAGAGCGTCTGGTCGTTTCCTCGGGCCTTGAACGCGATCCGCGGCAGGTTGACCGTCACGTTCTGGAGCGCCGAGAAGCGCATGACCTCAGGCGTCTTCGTCTGGTCTATCTGCTCCTGGCTCAGCTTCAACTTGAGCCTGCAGCATTGCGAGACGGTCACCTCGTCGCCGCGATCGAAGACGAAGTACGTGATCCCCTGCTTGCTCGCGACCTCGCAGGCCATGTCGAGGAACTCCTCGTGCCCGGGGGTGCGGAAGAAGTCCTCGCTGATGTGCAGGAGCGGCTTCGGGAAGACGAACGTCTTGCCCGACGCGTCCCCGCCGCGGTAGATGCGGAACATCGAACGCAGGAAGGCCTGTGCTTCGCGCTCGTATTCGCGGTACGTCTTGCCGGTGTAGACGCCGCCCGGCCCGATGGCGGGGGTGTCGGCGAAATGCTTGGGGATGTTGAAGTAGAGGTTGAAGTCCGTGAAGACCACTTGGCTGCCGCGAGCGCCGGCGAGCTGGTTGAACTCGAAGATGAGCATCTGCGCCAGCTGATCGAGCTGTTCGTCGGTCTTCCCCACGAGGTAGGGCGCGAAGAAGATGTTGACCGCTTCCCAGCCGACCGCACCCGCATAGTGCGCCTGCAGCGCGGACGCCATCTTGACCATGTGGCCGATGAGGACCTCGGGGTGCTTCGCGGGCTTGGAGATCGAGGTGATGTTGGGCAGATTCAGCCCGAACTTCTTGATGTACTCGAGACTGTGGCCGCCGCAATACGGTCTGATGATGAATCCGAGGTCGTGGAGGTGCATGTCTCCGACGTAGTGCGCCTCCGCGACGTCCTCCGTGAACACCCTGCGGAGCGCGAACTCCTTGAGGATCGTCTCGGCCAAAGTGAGGTTGATCGACTCGGGGTTGTGCGTAGTGTTGGAGTTCTCCTTGTTCGCGTTGCCGATGATCTGTTCGACATCCCACATCGGCAAGCCGAGATGAGAGTGCTTGCGGTGCGCGAGGGTCATCCCACGGTCGAGCAACTCGAGGTCGACCATCTCCCTGATGATGGCTGTGGTGACCGTCATGAGGTTGCTCCGGTCGATGCGGTCCTCGACCGCGTGGGCGATCTCCTCAGCGGTCGACGGATCGATGCCGGTCTCCTTGACGAGCGAGCCGGATATCTTGCGCCGGTCCCACGGGTCTATCTCTTGGCGGGACGTCGTCGAGACGAGTAGCGCGATATCGGTGCTATCCGCATGATGCGGAGCGGCCGCCTGCTTGATGACGTTCACGACCCGCTCCATGACCATGTCCGGATCCGGTCCCCTCTCCTGTGAGATGCCGCGTGCCGGGCTTCCCTACTTGAGCGCCTTCAACTCCGATGTGAACTCGTCCAGGTCCTGGAAGGACTTGTAGACAGACGCGAAACGCACGTACGCCACCTTGTCGAGGTCCCTGAGGCGCGTCAGCACCATGTCACCGAGCACCTTGGTCTCGATCTCGTATCTGAACGAGTTGTGCAACTCGGCCTCGATGTCGTCGAGCAGGGCTTCGAGCTGCTCCAGGGAGATGTCGCGCTTCGCGCAAGCGGTCATCAGTCCCGCGATCAGCTTGTTGCGGTCGAAGGGCTCGCGGCTGGTGTCCTTCTTGATCACCATGAGCGGCGATTCCTCGCGCCTCTCGTAGGTCGTGAATCGCTGAGTGCACTCCAGGCACTCACGGCGTCTGCGTATCGCGTCCTGCGATTCGCGAGAGTCGACTACCTTGGTCTCCCCGTGAGCGCAGAACGGGCACCGCACGACCTTCACCCCCACATCTAGGCCCTCCCAGGAGCCTAGCACACAAGATATAGGGGTTGCCAGGAACCGTCCGCCGAATCCGACGAACGGGCGTGTGCGGCGTGCGGACGGCGGCCAGGCCTCAGGGGCCGGCGCTCAGCGCTGCGCGACGGCGGCGACCGTCTCTCCCGCCGGCACGCGGAGTACCGTGCCGACGTGCAGGGTGGCGTCGCTCAAGCCGTTGAGCGATCGGATCGCGTCGACGGTCTCGGCGGTGGTCCGGCCTGGGCACGGATGGCTCACCGCGATCGCCCAGAGTGACTCATGCGGCCGTACGAGGACCGTCGTGGTGCCGGACGGTCCCTGGGGCGCGCGAAGGTTCGGTGCCAGCGCCGCCGTCAGGACGAGCAGGCATACGGCTGCGAGTATCGTGCCCTCCGCGACCGTGACATGTCGCGACGCTCGCGTCGCGTGTGCCCGGGCGCACGTGCGTCCGTGGATGGATGTCAGGCTCGTGGTGTTCATCCGGATCTCCTCTCACAAGGCCCGGAACACGGGCCGGTCACTCTCGGGCACAGCCTATAGCGCAGGTCTGACACGTCGAGGTGACACCGAACACACGTTCTCCTAACGACATCATACCAAACACACGTTCGCATGCAAGAGCGAGAAGCGAACGGGTGTTTGCGCGCCGGGGATCGCTGATATACACTTGCCGCGAACCTACGTTCGGGCGTCATCGCGCCGGGCGCCCGTCAGCCCTCGGCCCAGGAGGTGCACCGTGACATACCAGCGCGAGCTCACGCCCCGCCAGCGCCAGATCCTCGATTTCATCCGCGCTGAGGTCCACCGTCGCGGCTTCCCGCCGGCGGTTCGAGAGATCGGAGAGGCGGTCGGCCTCTCGTCGTCATCGACGGTCCACTCCCACCTCGCCGCCCTGGAGGCGAAGGGGTTCCTGAGGCGCGATCCCAGCAAGCCGCGCGCGCTCGAAGTGCTCGACTACCGCGACACTGACCGCGCCGTGGACTACTCGGCCGTGCGAGAGGTGCCGATCGTGGGGCAGGTGGCGGCAGGCATGCCGATACTCGCTGCGGAGAACCTCGAGGGCACGATGGCGTTGCCGGTCGACGTCGCCGGGGAGCAGACGTTCATCCTCAAGGTCCGCGGGGACAGCATGGTCGATGCCGGCATCCTCGACGGCGACCTCGTCGTCGTACGGCAGCAGGCGACCGCCGACAACGGCGATGTCGTCGTGGCGATGCTCGACGATTCCGCCACGGTGAAGAGGTTCTTCAAGGAGTCCGATCGCGTGCGGCTGCAGCCGGAGAATCGCACCATGGAGCCGATCTACGCCACCGATGTGAGCATCCTCGGGAAGGTCGTCTCGCTCTTCCGCCGCGTCGTGTGACGATCAGGGAGTCTCCGAAGGCCCGGTCTCGAAGGCCCGCAGTGTCTCGACGAGTTCCGATGGCGCGCGCACGGTGAGGAGGGTCCCCTCTTCGGTGTGCTCTTCGGCGACCACCTGGGCGCGCGCGTGAGCCATGCGGACTATGTCGCCGCGAGTGTATGGGACCATAAGGGTCAAGGTCGTCGAGCCCCGGGACGCTTCGCGCGCGATACGCTCCACGAGACGGTCCAGCCCGTCGCCTCCGGCGGCGGAGACGAACACCGCTCCGGGCGCGCGCTGAGCGAGTACCTCGATCTCGCCCGCCGGGAGCAGGTCGACCTTGTTGTGGACGAGCACCTGCGGCTTCGCGGCGGCGCCGATCTCTCCGAGCACTTCGAGGACGGCAGAGGTCTGCTCGCGCGCCAGGGCGTGCGACGCGTCCACCACGTGGAGGAGCAGGTCGGCCTCACGCACCTCGTCGAGTGTGGACTTGAACGCCTCCACGAGGCCGTGAGGCAGTTTGCGGATGAAGCCGACGGTGTCGGTGATGGTGACGGTGCGTCCCTCCGGCAGGTCGAGACGGCGGGTGGTCGAGTCGAGCGTGGCGAAGAGCATGTCCTCGACGAGCACCTCCGCGCCTGTCAGAGCGTTGAGAAGCGTCGACTTGCCGGCGTTCGTGTAGCCTACCAGCGCGATGCGGAAGACGCCCGAATCGGCCCTTCCCTTCCGCTGGAGCAGCCGGTTCGCGGCAACGTGCTTCAGTTCGCGCTTCAACTCCTGGACGCGCTTGCGCGCGATACGCCTGTCCGTCTCGAGTTGGGTCTCGCCTGGTCCCCGGGTACCGATGCCGAGCGCGCCGCCCGCGGCGGCCGCCGAACGCGCCAGGTGCCGCCACATTCCGCGAAGACGCGGGAGCAGGTACTCCATCTGCGCGAGCTCGACCTGAAGCTTACCCTCACGGCTCGTAGCGTGGAGCGCGAAGATGTCCAGGATGAGGGCGGTGCGATCGAGGATCTTGACCTTGGAGACGAGGTCCTCGATGTTCGCCTGCTGGGACGGCGTCAGGTCATCGTCGAAGACCACTAGCGTGGCATCGCGCTCGGCGATCATCTCGGCGAGTTCCTCGATCTTGCCCTTGCCGAGGAATGTCCGCGGGTGCGGGCGGTCGAGACGCTGCACGAGCGTTCCCACGACCTGTGCCCCTGCGGTGTTCGCGAGACGCGCGAGTTCCTCCATGCTGTCCTCGACGGGCACACTGCCGCCGCGGTCGGCGCCGACGAGCACCGCGCGATCGACGACCCGCGCCACGACCTCCTGCGTCTTGGTGTGGGTGCGGCTCACGTCGCCGGTGTCCCGCGCCTCAGAGCGAGCTCTCGATCCGCGCGATGGCCTCTTCGAGACGGTCGTCGGGCGTCGTCAACGAGATGCGGACGTATCCCTCGCCCGAAGGACCGTACGCGGAACCCGCCGGGACGATGACGTTCGCTGCGTCGAGGATGTGGTCGGCGAACGACGCGGACGAATAGCCCTCAGGCACCTTCGCCCAGATGTAGATGGTCGCCCGCGGCACGGCGGCCGAGATGCCGATCCTGCTCAGTGCGTCGATGACTAGGTCGCGTCTGCGCTGGTAAAGGGCGCACAGAGCGTCGATCTCCTCCTGCGGGCCCGCCATCGCCTCTATCGCGGCGTCCTGGACGGCCGTGAACACGCCGGAATCGATGTTCGACTTCACTATCCCCAGCGCCTTGATCGCCTGCGCGTCGCCGCATGCGAATGCGACGCGCCATCCGGTCATGTTGTACGCCTTCGAGCAGGAGAACAGCTCGATGGCCACTTCTTTCGCGCCCGGGCGCTCGAGCATGCTCGTCGGGCGGTATCCGTCGTATCCGATCTCGGAGTACGCGTTGTCGTGGATGAGCAGCAGGTCGTGCTCGCGCGCGAACGCGATGGCGCGATCGAAGTACTCCCCGTTCGCGATGGCGCTCGTCGGGTTGTTCGGGTAGCTGAGGAACATCATCTTCGCACGCGCCAGGACGTCGGGCGGCGTCGACTCGAAATCGGCGAGGAATCCGTTCTCGGCGGTCATCGGCATGAAATAGGACTCGCCGCCGACCAGGATGCCGCCGGTGTGATAGACGGGATAGCCCGCGCCCGGCACCAGCGTGACGTCCCCAGGGTCCACGAAAGCGGGGAAGACGTGCGCGATGCCTTCCTTGCTGCCGATCAGGGCGAGCGTCTCCGTGTCCGGATCGACTTCGACACCGAACCGGCGAAGCATCCACTGCGAGCATGCCTGACGGTAGGCGGGCGAGCCGGCGTAGCTCGGATAGCGGTGGTTCTTCGGCTCGCGCACCGCGCGGACCATCGTCTCGACGATGCGTTCCGGGGTCGGGCGGTCGGGATCGCCGATACCCAGCGAGATGACGTCGATGCCTTGCGCGCGCTTAAGGCCCGCCTTTCGGTCGATCTCGGCGAACAGGTACGGCGGCAGGCCGGCGATGCGTTTCGCGGTGCGCACGGTGCGTCGACTCCCCTCGTTGCTGGCGGATGCTGGTCTCGGCCGGACGGCCGATGGCGTACATGGTATCAGAGGGGGCGCGCGGTGGGGCGTCCTCTCGCCTACTCCTCCTCTACGGTCACCAAGCCCTCGAACACCGTGGTCGCGGGACCGGTCATGAGGACGTGGCCATCGTCTCCCCAGCGCACCACGAGGTCACCGCCGGGTAGCTCGATCGTCGCCTCGCGGCCTGTGAGGCCCGCCAGCGCCGCGGCCACGAGAGCGGCGCAGGCACCGGTACCGCAGGCCAGCGTCTCCCCCACCCCGCGCTCCCAGACGCGAAGTCTGATGCGGTCACTGGAGACCACGTGCGCGAACTCGACGTTCGTGCGCCGCGGGAACGCCGGGTCCGTCTCGACGACCGGTCCGACCGTCTCGACCGGCGCGGTGTCGACGTCGTCGACGAAGATGACTGCGTGGGGATTGCCCATCGAGACCGACGTCACGCGGGTCCCGGCGACATCGGACTCCAGCGGGTCGCCCGGGACCGGTTCGCCCATGTCGACCGTCGCAGCCGCGAACACGCCGGTCGGCTCGCGGACGATGCTCACGCTCCTGGGGCCGCCGAGCGTCTCGATAGTGAGGGTGTCGCGGCCCGCCGGCACGAGACCTTCGTCGGAGACGAACCTCGCGAAGCAGCGGATGCCGTTGCCGCAGGACTCGGGCTGCGTGCCGTCCGCGTTGAAGAAGACCCAGGAGAAATCGGCGTCCTCACCCGCGGCCGGTCTCACCAGGATGACGCCGTCGGCGCCGACCCCGAAGTTGCGGTCGCACAGCCAGACCGCGGCTTCGGGGTCGAGGTCGATCTCCGCTCGGAGGTCTTCGATGACGATGAAGTCGTTGCCGAGGCCGTGCATCTTCGTGAACCGGAGGTCCACTCTCCACCTTCTCTCGCATCGAAGCGACCGGATGCTAGAAGTCTACCAGCATGACAACGCGCTCGACCGCGGATACGGGTGACAGTCCCGTGACGTCGACCCAATCCACGCGCGGGTCGGCATGGAACCACGAGAGCTGTCGCTTCGCGTACCGGCGTGTGGACTGCTTGATCGTGTCGATCGCCGTGGGGAGGTCGGCGTTCTCCTCGAGCACGGGCACGATCTCCTTGTAGCCGATCGCTTTCGAGGCGGTGAGGGCCGTGCGGAATCCGCGATCGAGGAGCCCGCGCACCTCTTCGATCAGGCCCGACGATATCATCGCGTCCACACGCTCCCCGATCCTCTCGTACAGTTCGGGCCTGTCCATAGAGAGCCCCACGAAGACCGCGTCGTAGACGCTCTCGCGCCGCTGGAAGCCCGGGAGCCTCTGAGCGTAGGAGACGCCCTGTCCGGCCATCTCGAGGACGCGCACGATGCGTTTCACGTTGGCGGGATGGATGACGGCGGCCGATGCCGGGTCGATGGAAGCGAGGCGCGCGTGCAGTTCCTGGGGAGAGAGGTCCCGTGCGAGCGCATCGAGGTGCTCGCGTACCGCTGAGCGTACCTCGCCGTCGGGGAAACGCATGTCGTCGAGGGCCGCGCGCACGTAGAGGCCCGAGCCTCCGCACACGATCGGCACTCTGCCGCGCGCGATGATGCCGTCGATCGCCTCCCGCGCGTCGCGCTGGAACAGCGCCGCCGAGTAGGGCTCTCCCGGGTCGACGATGTCGAGGCAGTGATAGGGTGCGCGACGCTCGCCGACAGGCGGCTTGGCGGTCCCGATGTCCATGCCGCGGTACACCTGCATCGAGTCGGCGCTCACGATCTCGCCGTTCACGAGAGAGGCGATCTCCTCGGCGACCGCGGTCTTCCCCACGGCCGTGGGTCCGACGACGGCCACGATGCGGCCGAGACGCGAGTCAGAGGTAGCGGTCAACCTTGAACCTCTCGAGTCTGACGGGCTCGTCGGGGCCGATGCCGGCCTTGCGGCGCGCGATCTCGACCTGCTTCAGCGCCGTGTCGACGCCCTCGAGGTCGGGCAGGAGCAGGCCGCGGCGAAGATCCCGCGACACGATGACGCCGTAGGTGTGAGGGTCGAGCGCCTCCAGAGACTGGACGGGCTCCGCTTCGTGCAGAACGTCGACGCTGATGTCCAGGTCTGCGAGCTCGCGCTCGGTCAGCGGCGGGAAGCGCGGGTCCCGGGTGGCCGCCTGCACGGCGTTGTGCGCGATCTCGTCGGCGAGTGTCGGTTGCGTCGCGACGATCGTTCCGATGCAGCCGCGAAGCTCGCCGCCACGATGGAGGCTGACGAACGTGCCCGCCCTGCCGGAAAGGAGCGGATCGGAGCCGGGGTCGGCGATCGCGACGGATCCCGTGCGCACGTACGACTCGATCGTGCGGCGTGCGAGCGTGACCGGCGGACTCTCGTCGTCGCCGGGTGAGCCGCCCTTGAGGCCGGCATGCGGCGTGGCGCGCGATAGCGCCGTCAGGTATCCCACGCCCCACGGTCCCTCGTAGGCGAGCAAGCGCGTCTCGGCGTCCGTCCCCTCCAGGAAACCGCCCAGTGTCACGAAAGAACGCAACCCGCACTCGCCCGCCTCCTCCTGAAGGACGGGATCGGCCGAGACGAGGCCTCCTAGGTCGCCCTCGGCCACGCGCTCGACGAGCCACGCGTCGAACTCGGCGGCGCGTGGCGAGAATCCTCCAGGAGCCTCGCGGGTCAAGCGGTGCGAGCAGTCGCCGCTGGCGACGAAGGCGACGCGGCGGCCGATCGCCGACGCCGCTGCACGGACCGCTTGACCGAATGCCGCGTGCGTCGCGAGCGGCAAGAAGGACAGCGAGAGGACGAGGAGCGGGTAGCGGCCCTCGCGATCGAGGAAGCTCATCGGGACGAGCACACCGTGGTCGAGATCACCCGGACGCAGGGCGTTCGAGGCGTCTCGACCGAGCGCTGGGATGCCTGCCTCGTTGGCGGCGTCGAGCACGGCCGATGCGAGTGCTTCGTCGCCGGGCGTGTCGAGACGAACCTCCGGCGCGCCGAACATCGACAGGTCGCCGGAGAGACGCGTCGACGTCTCGACTGCGAAAGCGTCCCTCGCGACCGGCGCGTGCGGGGACATCACGATGACGGTCTCGGGCGCGAACTCGGAGAGCGCTTCGGCGGCGGCGCGCATCGCGCGTGCCGAATCGGCGGTCACGTGGGCACGCGTCCCGCCGACCTCGGGGACCATGATGGGCGGATGCGGGGCGATGACCCCGAGGACGTCCGTGGACAACTCCTACCCTCTCGTCGGGTCTGGATTACCATTCCACGAACCGGCATGCGCGTAAACCGGGCCTGCATCGCCGGTCCATCTCAAGTGTGCTCCTTGCCGAGAAGGAACCAGGTCTGCGCCTCGACGATGTCCACGCCGAGGAACGTTCCGGCGAGCTTGCGTGCGCGCGCTGGCGGGCATGGGACGTGGACGACCTTGTTGGAGCCGGTGCGGCCGACCAGCATGCCGCTGTCGCGTTTCGAGGGGCCCTCGACGAGGAGGGTCTCGCGCTTTCCCACGAGTGCGGCGTTGCGATCGAGCGCCGAGGTGTGGACCACTTCGACGAGCTGGTCGAACCGCTCCTGGGCGATGTGGCGAGGCACCTGTCCCGACATCGCGGCCGCCGGGGTGCCCTCACGCGGGGAGTAGATGAAAGTGAAGGTCTGGTCGAAGCCCACGGTTCTCACGAGGTCGAGGGTCGCGGCGAAGTCCTCGTCCGTCTCCGCCGGGAAGCCGACGATGATGTCGGTGGAGAGCGCGAGGTCGGGCATCGCGGCGCGCAGTCTCCCGACGAGCGCGAGATAGTCCGCAGCCGTGTACTTCCGGTTCATCGCCCCGAGAACGCGGTCCGAACCGGACTGGACGGGCAGGTGCAGGTACCGGCAGACCGCTGGGGTCTGGGCCATGGCCTCGATGGTCTGGTCGCACAGGTCCTTCGGGTGGCTCGTCGCAAAGCGGACACGAGGCACGCCGGAGGTGGAGACGGCGCGCAACATCTCGGCGAATCTCGGCTCGCCGTACCGGTCGCGTCCGTATGAATCGACGTTCTGCCCGAGGAGCGTGATCTCGAGGACGCCGTCGGAGACGAGCCACTCGACCTCCGACGTGACGTCTTCGAACACACGGCTGCGTTCGGGACCGCGCACGTACGGGACGACGCAGTACGAGCAGTGGTTGTCGCAGCCGACCGTGATGGGGACCCAAGCGTGCCTACGGTGGGCGCGACGCGTGGGAAGGTCGCTGGCGAAGCCGGCCGTGGAGTCAAGAGTCTCCACAGCCGGAGACCGGCGTTCCCTGGCGGTCTCGAGGAGCGCCGGGAGGTGTGCGATGTTGTGCGTCCCGAAGACGACGTCGACGTGCGGCAGATCGCGCAAGAGCCGCTCTCCGTCGCGCTGTCCGATGCAGCCGCCGACGGCGATCAGGACGTCGGGGCGCCCGCCGGTCTTGAGGCGCTTGAGCGAAGCCACCTGGCCTCGAAGCCGCTCGTCCGCTCGCTCCCGCACGCAGCAGGTGTTGAAGACGACGACGTCCGCGTCCTCGGGTCTCGAGACGGGAGAGAGGCCGTCGGCTTCGAGGAGGCCCGCGATACGCTCGGAGTCGTGTTTGTTCATCTGGCACCCGAAGGTGCGGACGAGGTAGGTGCGCACGGTGACCTCTCTACGCCGCTCGCGCCGCGGCGAGCAGCGGTTCGAGGAGACCGTCGGGTACGTCGCAGCATCCGAGGCCGGCGCCCGCGCCGGGCCCGTGGTAGTCGCTGCCGCCCGTCACGAGGAGACCGAGGCGCTGCGAGACGGAGAGCAGTCCCGCACGGGCTGCTGCGTCGTGTTCGGGGTGGTAGACCTCGATGCCGAGCAACCCTGCCTCGGCGAGGGACGGGAGAAGGTGCATGGCGCCGGTGACGGCGGCGTGTGCGATGACGGGGACACCTCCGGCGCCTAACACCAGAGAGATGACCTTGTCCGGTCCGGTGACGGGCTTCGCAACGTAGAACGGGCGTCCTCGACCGATCAGCTGCTCGAACGCATCACGAAGGGACCGGACGACACCTTGGTCGACGAGCGCGCGCGCGACGTGGCTGCGACCGACGCTGCCGCCCCGAGCGAGCAGGAGCACCTCGTCCATGGACACGTCGTGTCCGGCGTCGCGCAACGCACAGACCATCGAGCGGGCGCGCGTGAGGCGCGCGGCGCGAAGGTCGTCGAGACATGCGCGGAGGGTGGGGTCCGAAGGATCGACGCAGAACCCCAGGATATGCAGGTCGAGTCCACCGACAGCCGCGGAGAGCTCCACCGAGGGGACGACGCGGACGCCTAGAGCTCGGCCGGCGTCGAGCGCGGGACCGACCCCATCGACGGTGTCGTGGTCGCAGACGGCGATAGCACGCAGCCCGAGCGAAGCCGCGCTCGCGACGAGCTCCTCCGGAGTGAGGGCCCCATCGGATGCGGTGGTGTGGGTGTGGAGGTCGATGCTCACGGCCTGGAGGCCGCCGGCGTCAGGCCCGGCGGATGTCGCGCGGTTCGATGAGCAGGCGGATGGCTGTGCGTTCCTCGCCGTTGATCTCGATGTCGGCGAAGGCCGGGACGCAGGTGAGGTCCATGCCGGAAGGAGCGATGAAGCCGCGCGCGATGGCAACGGCCTTGACTGCCTGGTTGAGCGCGCCGGCGCCGACGGTCTGGACCTCGACGACGCCCTGCTCGCGGATCACGCCCGAGATGGCGCCCGCGACGGAGTTGGGGTTCGACTTGCTCGACACCTTGAGGACTTCGATCACTGGTACCTCCCAGGCTGCGTCTGTTCGAGGTCTGTGCTGCTGTCGCCGGGTCGAATGTCCGCCGGCGGGCTTCGATGATGTCGCCGCACGATTATAGCGGGTCTAGTCTTCCTTCTCCACCGTGAACGTCACCCTGAGGGTGTCGCGGCCTACCGTCACCCTCGGTGTCCCCTTGAGGTGCAGGTAGTAGCGCTCTGCAAGTGCGTCGAAGGCGTGCTCGAGGTCCTTGCGGAACGTGTCGAGGTCCGCATGGTGGATGCGCAGGCCTCGGCGGTCGCGGTAGAGGTCCACCGGCGCCGGCTCGGCCTGTTCCGGCGCCTCGGACGTGGCGACCACGGCGAGCACGGGCTCGAGGGAGGTCGTCTCCCCCGCCAGGATGCGGTGCGCCGTGCGTTCTGAGATCGGAAGACCGACGGCAGCCGCCGTGTCCACCAGGTCGGCGGCGTCGGCGCAGACCGCGGGCCGTTGCCAGACCGGCAGGGCCGCGGAATCGTCGCAGAAGAGGATCCGCGACGCATCGAGCATGGCGCGGGCTTGCTCGTGCAGCGTGGCAAGGACCTCGGTCGGCGTGCCGAGGAAGACGTCGACCTCGGGGTGCTCGCACGCGAACTCGACGACGCGCCGAACGATGTTGTGAGGACCCCGGCCGACGTGGTAGGCGCCGTCCTCTGCGCGCTCGACCGACGGCCACGAGGACTGATCGGCCCTCTCCGAGAGACGGCTGGTCTGGGCCCAGACGACGACCGAAGCCCCCTTGTGGACGTCGGAGGCCACGACGCGAGCCTCGTCAGCGTTCTCGCGGACGGAGTAGAGCGCCATGCCGCGCCCGTGGACGCCCCACCTGTCCATGACCATGGTCTCGAGCTTCGACGTCACGCGCGGCTCGAAGACCCGCTCGTGCATCGAGCTCGGGATCCCGACGCCGTCGTCGACCACCGTGATCCGGCGCACGTCGCCCTCGCGCACGCTCGCGATCCATATGCGCTGCGCGTGAGCGTCGCGAGCATTGCGCAAGAGCTCCACGACGACATCTTCGATGCCACGGATGTCGTGCTTCGCCTGCCGCCGCTCCGCTTCGCTGATGCGGAGCCGCACGTATCCGTCGCCGAGGCTCTCCTCGACCTTGAGATACGCGTCTCCGGACACTGCCGAGACGAACCCGATGAGGTCTTCGGAGTCGGTCATAGGATCGGTCCTGTCGCGGTGAGGCCCGCAGGCCTCACTTGGCGTAGTCGACCGCGCGGCTCTCGCGGATTATGAGCACCTTGATCTGGCCGGGGTAGTCCATGTCCTCTTCGATCCGCTTGGCGAGGTCGCGCGCCATCACGATCGCGTCGGCGTCGGAGATCTCGTCGGGCTTGACCATGACGCGTACCTCGCGTCCCGCCTGCATCGCGTAGCATTTCTCCACGCCCGTGAAGCCGTTCGCGATCTCCTCGAGCTTCTCGAGACGCTTGATGTAGCTCTCGAGCGTCTCCCGACGAGCGCCGGGCCGTGCCGCCGATATCGCGTCCGCGGCCTGGATGAGAACTGCTTCCACGCTAGCCGGTTCGATGTCGCCGTGATGGGCCTCGATGCAGTGCAGGACCTCCTTGGGCTCGCCGAAGCGGCGAGCGAGGTCCGCGCCGATGACGGCGTGCGGACCTTCGACCTCGTGGTCGATGGCCTTGCCGAGATCGTGGAGGAGGCCGGCGCGCTTCGCGAGTTTCGGGTCGATGCCGAGTTCGGAAGCCATGACGCCGGCGAGGTGCGACACCTCCAGCGCGTGCTTGAGGACGTTCTGGCCGTAGCTCGTGCGGTACTTGAGGCGGCCGAGTGTCCGGACGAGCTCCGCATGGAGACCATGAACGCCGGTCTCGAAGACGGCCTGCTCGCCGGCCTCGTGGACCTGCTGGTCGACAAGGGTCTCGGCCTTCTTGAACATCTCCTCGATGCGCGCCGGGTGGATACGCCCGTCGGCGATGAGTGTCTCGAGGGTGATGCGGCCCACCTCGCGACGGACCGGGTCGAACGAGGAGAGGACGACAGCCTCCGGTGTGTCGTCGATGATGAGGTTGATCCCGGTGAGCTGCTCGAAGGCGCGGATGTTGCGGCCCTCGCGCCCGATGATGCGGCCCTTCATGTCGTCGCTTGGGATGTGGACGACCGAGACGGTCGACTCCGCGGTGTGGTCCGCGGCGACGCGCTGGATGGCGATCCCGACGATGTTGCGGGCCTTCTTGTCGGCGTCCTCGCGGGCGCGCATCTCCGCCTCACGGATGAAGGATGCGGCGTCGTGGCTGACCTCTTCCTTGACGCGGGCAAGGAGAACGGCCTTCGCCTCGTCGCTCGTCATGCCGGCGAGGGTCTCCAGCCGGGACTTCTCCTCGGCGATGGCGTCCTCGAGTTCCTTCTCGCGCTTCTGGATCTGTCCTTGCGCGCTGGAGAGCTGGTGCTCCCGCTTGTCGAGGCCCTCCGCGCGTCGCTCTATCGACTCCTCACGCTGCAGGAGGCGGTTCTCGAGGGCGGTCAGCTCCTTGCGGCGTTCCTTGGCTTCGGTCTCAGCCTCCGCCCTCAACTGGAAGATCTGGTCCTTCGCCTCGACGAGGGACTCCTTCTTGAGCGTCTCGGCCTGTCTCGTGGCGTCCTCGACGATGCGCTCCGCGGACTCGTTCGCGCGGGTGACGCGGTTCGAGGCGAACCACTTCTGGAACAGGTATCCGAGGACCGCGCCAATGACGATGGCGATCATGATGTAGACGGGTGTCAACGCGCCCCTCCTTCCGGATCGGCACACAAATTCGGCACGGGGGCGTCGTCGGACCGGACGGGATGCGTCCTGGCCGTACCGTCGTTGCGGCTGTTCGCGCGGAACGGGAGCGCTTGCTGATATGCGAACAGGCCGGACGACGCGGCGCCCGGCAAGTGCGATGCGCTATGCATGAACAGGCGGAACCCGACCGTACTGCGGTCGAACGAGACCGCTACCGCGGTCGAACGAGCCCCACCCCTCACACGATCCGGATCCCGAAATGCTCGGTACCCCGGCTCGATCACATTTGCCGCGTCGATATTAGGATGCACGGGGCCGAACGTCAAGGTCAGGGGGGTCGTGCTCGTGTGAGGCCGATCGCCGTACGGTCGCGGATGGACGACGGGCGGTCAGTCCTCGGCGTCGCCGAGGACGCGTCTCGCGGCCGCGAACGCGTCGCGGACGGAGAAGCCTTTGCGCACGAGGGCCGCCGCAAGGTGTCTCGTGTCGCGACCGCGGCCGGCACGTACCAGCGTCGCTGCGAGAGAGTCCGCGCGAGCCGCCTCGGACTCCTCGGGGCATGCCGCGTCGACGATCTCCCGGGCGAGTCCGTCGTCGACCCCCCGATGAGCCAGGTCGGCGGCGAGGCGGCGCCTGCCTAGGCCGCGATCGCGAGCGAGAGTGCGGGCGATCGATTCTCCCGTGCGCCGGTCGTCGAGGAGTCCCGAGGTCAGGAGATCGTCCACGACCATGCGGACGATCTCCTCGCAGTACCCGTCGTCCGCGAGCCGGGACCGGACTTCGGCGGCCGTGCGGTCCTTGAACGCGAGGAGTCGCAGGGCGCGTTCGTGCGCGCATGGCTGCTCCGCTTCGGCGATCTCTTCCGCCATGTCGCCGATGTCCCGATCGTCTCCGACCGCGAGGCCGACGGTGCGGACGACCTCTATCGGGGCCGAGCGCCAGGGCTCGCCGTCGATGAAGACGAGTCGCCTCTTCGAGCCGCGACCGGCCTGCCTCAGCTCCGTGATCCTGCCGCGGTCCACTCGGTCCGGCCTCTCAGGACGTTTCCGGTTCGGGAGCAGGCTCCTTCGGAGTCTTCTTCGCAGCCGCCTTCGCCTCGCCGCTGATCGGGAGGGGCAGACCGAGTCGCCCTCGGACTTCGGTCTCGATCGTGTCCCGGATGTCGACGTGCTCCTTGAGGAACTCCTTGGCCTGCTCGCGGCCCTGCCCGAGACGTTCTTCTCCGTACGTGTACCATGCGCCGGATTTGGCGACGACCCCCTCTTCGACGCCGAGGTCCAGGAGGCTCCCCTCCTTGCTGATGCCCTGGCCGTACATGATGTCGAACTCAGCCTGCTGGAACGGCGGCGCGACCTTGTTCTTCACGACCTTGGCGCGCACCCGGTTGCCGACGATGTCCGTGCCCTGCTTGATGGAGTCGATGCGGCGGATGTCGATCCTGATGCTCGCGTAGAACTTGAGCGCCCGGCCCCCGGAGGTGGTCTCGGGATTGCCGAACATCACTCCGACCTTCTCGCGCAACTGGTTGATGAAGATGCACGTCGTGTCGGACTTGGAGAGCGAGCCCGCGAGCTTGCGCATGGCCTGGCTCATGAGGCGAGCCTGGAGTCCGACCGTCACGTCGCCCATATCCCCTTCGAGCTCCGCACGAGGGACGAGTGCCGCCACCGAGTCGATCACGACGACGTCGAGCGCTCCGCTGCGGACGAGCATGTCGGTGATCTCGAGGGCCTGCTCGCCGGTGTCTGGCTGGGAGATGAGGAGATCGTCGATGTTGACGCCTAGCCGGTGGGCGTACGAGGGATCGAGGGCGTGCTCCGCGTCGATGAATGCGGCGACGCCTCCCCCGCGCTGGGCCTCCGCGACGATCTGAAGAGCGAGAGTGGTCTTGCCGCTCGACTCCGGACCGTAGATCTCGACGATGCGGCCGCGTGGCACGCCGCCGATGCCGAGGGCCGCGTCGAGCGCGAGCGCGCCGGTCGGGATCGCCTCCACCGACTGCGTGGCCGCGTGCTCGCCAAGGCGCATCAGCGACCCCTTTCCGAACTTGCGCTCGATCTGCTCCCGGGTGATGTCGAGCATCTTCTGCTGATCGGGTTCCATGTCCTGACCGCTCCTCCCTCATCACTGCGAGACCCTGGGGGCCTTCACGAAACTACACGAACATACGTTCGGAGTCAAGCGACCCCGAGACATGTTCGCGAGATGGTCTCGTAGATGGGGCCGCGGGGTGTCAACGTGCTCGAGCACAGGATGACATCCCGCACTGACACGAGCATCGAGGTGGCGTCACCGGCGAGGATCCGCTCGGCCCCGGAGAGAGCGGTCGCCGGGCATTCGAGTGGTCTGCGGGCGCGCACGAGCGTGACGTGTGCGGTGAACGGACGGGCGTCGCTGCGCTCGGAGAACGGCAGGACCGCGTCGCGAACCGAGCCCGCGAGTGCGGCGCAGACTTCTGACGGCCGCGCGGGCACCGACCACAGCATCGACGCCCGCCGAGGTCCGGGAACGGCGATGACACTGTCGAGCACCAGGGAGAACGGTTCGATACCGGCGCACGCGCGGGAGAGCGGTCCGTCGAGCTCGGCTAGATCGCTCTCCGGGACGTCGCCAAGGAACGCCAGGGTGATGTGGAGATTCTGAGGCGCGACCCAACGCTCGCCCGCCCACTCCCGGGATCCCGCGCGGATCGTCGCGCCGGCACGCGTCAGTGCTTCACGTGCCGCGTCAGGGAGCGGAACGGCGACGAAGGAGCGCACGACTCACCCGGAGGTCGTCAAGGCACGACGGAGGATGTCGAGCGCGATGACGGTCGCGTGCTCGCGTACGCGAGCACGCACGCCGCGCACCGCCCGCTGCGACGCCGATGAGCCGGCGCGGTCGCAGACCGCGAACCAGACGGTCCCGATCGGCTTCGCGGCGGATCCGCCTCCGGGCCCGGCGACACCCGTCACGGCCACGGTGAGGTCTGCGCCCAGGCGTTCGCGTGCCCCGGACGCCATTGCGGCGGCGGTCTCTCCGCTGACCGCTCCGTGCATGCTCAGGACGTCCGCGGGGACGCCGAGGATCCTGCTCTTGACCGTGTCGGAGTACGCGATCACGCCGCCGAGGAACGCCTCGGACGATCCGGGCACGTCGGTCAGGGCCGTCGCGACCATCCCCCCGGTGCACGACTCCGCGGTCGCGATGGTGGTCCCGCTGGACCGGGCGAGTCGGACGACGGTCTCGGCGAGGGTCGATCCGTCGCGAGCGAAGCAGGAGTCGCCGAGTGCGGTCTCGACGGCCGCAGCCGCTGCATCCAGTACTCCCTCCCCCACCTCATCGGCCAGGAGGACCACGTCGACGAGCCCGGGCCTTGCGAGGACGGTGAGAAGCACCCCCGGATAGGAGGCGATCGCCCGGGAAGCGCAGACCTGCGCGTCGGACTCCGTCATCCCGACGACACCCAGCACGACGCTCGGCCGGGGCGCGCCGGCGCGGGACGCTAGATACGCCGCGAGGAGCGGGCGGAGCTCGTGCGGGGGTCCTGGGAGCAGAAGCAGCTCCCCTGCCGTGGTGGCGACCACCTGGGCGGGAGCGGTGCCGGCGACGGCGTCGAAGACGCGCGCGCCGTCGAGCACGTCCGCCTGCCGCAGCACCTGCGCACGCGCCGCGGCGTCCGCGTGGAGCGCGGCGGACGCGACAAGACGTTCCTCGAGGTCGGGGTCGCGAGTCACGCCGATGCCGAGCGCATCGGCGGCTGCCTCGCGCGTGACGTCGTCGTGAGTGGGGCCGAGTCCGCCCGTGACGACCACGAGTTCGTGTGCGGCGGCGAGGCGAGAGATCGCCGCGGCTATGGCTCTCCGGTCGTCGGGGACGCTCACATGCTCGACCACGCGCAGTCCCGAGGCAGCGAGCGACCTGGAGACGTGGCTTGAGTTGGTGTCGAGGCGCAGGCCTTCGGTCAGCTCGGTGCCGACGGTGACGACCGCAGCTGTCACGCGCGGGTCTCCGGCTCGCTCCACGGCCCGGTGATGATGTCCCGTGCGTGGTAGAAGTAGTCGAGCATGGAGGCGATGGTCGCCAGGAGCGCGATCGCCATGACGGTCCACGCGAGCCAGGTGAACGCGGCAGCCGCGGTGGCGCCCGCGTACGTCTCGAGCAGCGGGGAGTCCTTCACGATGAAGCCGACGATGGCGCATATCTGGAGGACGGTCTTGACCTTGCCGTACGACGAAGCCGCGATCACCCTCCCCTCGGCGACCGCGACCATCCGCAGCCCCGAGACTATGAGTTCGCGGCTGACGATGACGATGGCGATCCAGGCGGGCAGCTTCCCGAGATCGACGAGGGCGACTAGGGCGGCCGTGACGAGGAGCTTGTCGGCGAGCGGGTCGATCAGCTTCCCGAACGTCGTGACCTCGTTTCGGGAGCGCGCGAGATACCCGTCCACCGCATCGGTCGCGGCGAGCATGGTGAAGACCAGCGCCGCGAGCCAGGGTCCCCAGGTGGGCATCCTCCCGAGGAGGATGACGAGGAAGACCGGTATGAAGACCATTCGCGCAAGGGTGACGCGGTTCGCCCAGTTGAGCCGATTCAACATCCGATGACCTCGCCGAATAGATCGTAGCCGGCCGAGTCGACGATGCGTGCGCGGAGGATCTCTCCGGGCACGGCCGACGCGTCCAACGATACCACTCCATCCACCTCCGGAGCCTGGCCGCACGTGCGGCCGACGGTGGCTCCGTCCTCGTCTTCGCCGTCCACAAGCACTTCGACGACGCTGTCGACCCGCGATGCGGCGATCTCGAATCCTATGGCGTCGCAGATGTCGCGCAGGCGCTGGGCGCGCGCGGTGCGAGTCCGGTTCGTGACCTGCCCTTCCATCGACGCGGCCCGCGTGCCGTCCTCACGCGAGTACGCGAAGACGCCAGCGAAGTCGAAGCGCGCCGCCCGCGCGAAGTCCTCCAGTTCCCGGGCCTCCGCACGGGTCTCGCCTGGGAACCCCGCGATGAACGTCGTGCGCAGCGCGGCGCCCGGGAGGGCGTCACGGACGTGCTGGAGGAGATCGAGGTAGCCCTCGCCGTCGCCGGATCGCCCCATGCGTCGCAGCACCGAGCGCGAAGCGTGCTGCAGGGGGATGTCGAGGTACCGGCAGACCGACGGCACGCTCGCCATCGCGTCGAGCAGGTCTTCCGTCACTCCGTCCGGCTGGAGGTACATGAGACGCAGCCGGTCCAGGCCGTCCACGCGGCCGAGGTCGCGCACGAGTCCGGACAGGCGTCCGGCGCCGGGAAGGTCCCGTCCCCACGCGGACACGTCCTGCCCGACGAGCACGAGTTCGCGCGCACCGCTCTCTACGAGGACGCGCGCCTCGGCGAGGATCTCGCGCGACGACCGGCTCCGATAGGGGCCGCGGATGGCGGGGATGGTGCAGTACGCGCATGCGCGGTGGCAACCGTCCGCGACCATGAGGTACGCGACCGGTCCCGACGCGGTCCGCACGGGTCCGGCAGATGGCTCGGCCGCGATCCCGGTGAGGCGTTCGATGACGTCGAGGAGGCCCGCCTCGCCCGCGACGGGGACGAACGCGTCGGCCTCCGGCAGGGCGGTCTCGAGCTCGCGTCCGTAGCGGGACGGGAGGCACCCCGCCACGATGACGTGCCTTCCCCGGCGCGCGGCACGCCATATGACGGCGAGCTCCAGAGCCCGCTCCACGGACTCCTCGACGGCCTCCCGAACGAAAGCGCACGTGCTGAGGACGATGACGTCGGCGTCGTCCGCGTCGGCAGCTATCCCGTAGGCCGAGGCTGCGACCGAGGCGGCCATGCGGTCGGCGTCGACCTCGTTCTTCGGGCAGCCCAAGGTCTCGAAGGCGACGCGGACCGTTCGCACGTCGGGCTCAGCGGTAGTTCGTGAACTGGAGCGGGATGCCGTAGTCGGCGGCCTTGAGGAAGGCGATGACCGCTTGGAGTTCGTCACGGACCGGGCTGAAGACCCGCAGCTTCTCACCCTCTATCTGGACCTTCACCTTATGCTTCGCGTCGCGGATGTCCTTGTTGATGCGCCGCGCTATCTCGACGTCGATGCCGTTGATGACCGTCGCCGCGGACCGGACGGTCGAACCGGCCGCGGGCTCGGTCTTCCCCCACTGGACCGCGGCGAGGTCGATCCCGCGGCGGACGAGCTTGGTGGAGAGGACGTCCACGACCTGGCGAAGCACGAAGTCGCTCGGGGCGTGGACGGCGATGGTGCCGTCATGCTTGTCCAGTGCGACGGTGGAGCCCGTGTCCTTCAGATCGTAGCGCTGCGTGATCTCCTTCATGGTCTGCTGTACGGCGTTGTCGGCCTCCTGCAGATCCACGTTCGAGACGACGTCGAAACTCTGATCCTTGGCCATATGCGACCTTCCCTCGGTGGGCGGGTTCAGGGCGCCGCGGTGAGAGTGACCTGAGAGATGCCCGCGGAGGACGGGACCTTGACGAGCTCGCCGTCGCGGCTCACCGACACGGCGCTCGGGCGTCCCACGCGGACGTTCGCGCGGCTTGTGACCTGCCACTCCTTGGCGGCCGGTCCGTCGAGCGTCCCTTCGTATGCTTTGAGGCCGTCGACCGTCACTCGCAGCCAGGAAGCCTGGCCTTCGGCGACGTCGATGCGAAGGGTGAACGGCTCACCCGGCACGACTTCTCCGCTCGCGTCCGTGGACGCGGCGGGAGCCGGAGACGGCGAGCCGGTGGCTGCCGGAGACGCCGAACCGGTCGGCGTCCTGGGGATGGGCGGCACGGTGGAGGTGCGCCGGGTGAGCCGCCCGCCTCCCCAGATGAGCAATGCGACCACGAGAACGGTGCCGAGGATGGTCGCCCAGGTGCGCAGCGGCATGTAGTGCGCTTCGGCGCGCCTCGGCATCACCGGTTCGGGCAGCCGGATGGTCTCCCCCTCGCGCTTGCCGCCGCCTTCGGCGCGGTAGAGCTCGAGCAGCGGGGCCGCGTCGAGTTCCAGGAAGGCCGCGTAGCTCTGGATGAAGCCCTTCACGTACGCTGCGGTCGGGAGCTCGTCGTACCGGCCGTTCTCGAGAGCCTCGAGGAGGCGGGCACGGATACGTGTCGCAGCGGCCGCGTCGGCGAGGCTTCTCCCCCGTCGGCGGCGCTCGTCCGCAAGCGTCTGTCCCAGCGTGCTCATGCGGGCATTCTACCCCAACGGCCCTTCTACCGGGTCAGTCTTGCTCGCGGTCGCGACGCTCGAACGCCTTGACGGACTCGAGTCCCTCGATATCGACGAGGACCTCGCGAGGTTTGCTCCCATCGGGCGCGCCGACGATGCCCTTGCTCTCGAGCATGTCCATCATCCGGCCCGCGCGAGCGTACCCGACCTTGAGACGGCGCTGGAGGAGCGAAGTCGAACCCAAGCTCGACGTCACGACGATGTCCGCAGCCTCCCAGAGCAGCGGGTCGTCGTCTCCGCCGTCGATCTCGCCTGATGACCCTGGGGTGGCTACGCGCAGGTGGAGTATCTCCTCGTGGTACTCGGGTTCCGACTGACTCCGCAAGTGGGCGACGACCTGCTCGATCTCTCCCTCGGACACGTACGCGCCCTGGATGCGCTTCGGCTTCGGCCAAGCCGGCGTGGAGAACAGCATGTCGCCGAGGCCGACGAGCTGCTCAGCGCCGTTCTGGTCGAGGATCACGCGAGAGTCGATGCCGCTGCCAACGGCGAACGCGATCCGGTGGGTGATGTTGGTCTTGATGAGTCCGGTGATGATGTCGGTCGACGGGCGCTGCGTCGCGACGATGAGATGGATGCCTGCGGCGCGAGCGAGCTGTGCGAGGCGGCAGATGGAGTCCTCGACCTCCTTGGCGGCCACCATCATGAGGTCCGCGAGCTCGTCGATGACGATGACGATGTACGGCATCGCCTCGGCGCCTTCGGGGGCCGTTCCCTCGTGGACGGCAAGGTTGAACTGGGCGATGTTGCGCGCGCCGGCGCCTTGGAGGCGGCGCAGGCGGGACTCCATCTCCTGGACGGCCCACGCGAGTGCCGACGCCGCTTCCCGGGGCTCGGTGACGACGGGCACGTACAGGTGCGGCACGCCGTTGTAGAGCGACAGTTCTATGCGCTTGGGATCGATGAGGATGAGACGCACTTCCGCGGGAGTCGCTCGCATGAGTATGGAGACGAGGAGCGCGTTGATGCAGACCGACTTGCCCGTTCCCGTCGACCCCGCGATGAGCAGATGCGGCATCGCCGCGAGGTCCGCGAGGACCGACTCGCCGGACACGTCCTTGCCGATGCCGAGGAGCAGAGGGCTCAAGCGTTCCGCGAAAGCGGGAGCCGCGAGCACGTCCCCTAGCGTGACCGTCGAGCGCCGTTCGTTGGGCACCTCGATGCCGATGTAGCTCTTCCCCGGGATGGGGGCGAGGATGCGGATCGTGGGAGCGGCGAGCGCCAGGGTGATGTCGTCCGCGAGAGCGGTGACGCGGTTGACCTTGATCCCCTTGGCGATCTGGACTTCGAACATCGTCACCGTCGGTCCCGCGATCCAATCGACGACCCGGGCCGCGATGTCGAAGGTGGCGAGCGTCTGCTCGATCAGCGCCGACGTCTGCTTCTGCTCTGCGTCAGAGGTCTTGTGCGAGGCCGGCAACTGAGGGCTTCGGGCGAGCAGGTCGGACCGCGGGAGGTCGAACCCCTCCATCGCCATGGGAGCGACGACCCGCGTGGTCGGCAGCGTCTTGCGCCGCGCCTCCGGGTCGGTCTCCTCTTCCGCGTCCCCGCGAGCCTTGCGTCTCGCTGGAGGAAGCGGCCCGGCCTCCGGCTCCAGGTCCTCTAGCGGGACGGTGCGGGTGCCGCGGCGTGCGGAACGCTCGGGTGTGGCGGTCGACGGCGCGGGTCGGTGGATGAGGGAGCCGACGCGGCCCACCAGCCCCGCGACGGAGAGTCCGGCGACCACGAGACCGATCAGCGAGGCGGCGGTGAGGGTGACATAGGCTATCGCGGTGCCGAGCAGAGAACGCAGGGCCCACGCGACGCCCGCGCCAGCCCAGCCTCCGTGCGTCATGAGGGAGTCGCGCTCCCACTGGAGGGCGGGATCGACGCGCAACGCGACCATGGCGACGACCGAGAGCGCCACGAGGGCGATCCCGCCTCCGACGCGGGCCTCGTCGACGTCCCAGCCGCGCACGAAGAAGCTCACTCCCCACAACAGGATGCCGACGGGTATGCCGAAGGCGCCGACGCCGAAGCCGAGCCTCATGGCGAGGGACACGTATCGCGGGATGACGGCCGTGGACGTCGTCAGGACACCGATGAGGAGGGCGATCGCGAACGCGCACAGCGCGATGCCGCAGATCTCGCGTCGCGCGTCGGTCGCGAGGGAGGAAGGGGTCCGCGGGCGGGCCGCGCGGCGGTCGGAGACGCGCGTTCGGGCCATCGTCTCCCCCTCTCAGCCGATGTGCGGGAACCCGAGCAGGATGACGCCCAGGACCGCGGTATATGCGGCGAACACGTAGAGGGGCGCTCGCTTGACGACGGCGAGCAGACCCCGTATCGAGAGGTATCCGGCCACTCCCGCAGTGGCGAAACCGGCGACCGATGCCGAGGCGCCCGGCAGGGTGTGGGCCCCGGAGAGAAGGTCGAGCGCGTCCTTCGCGCTCGCGAGCGCGATGATCGGTATCCCGAGGAGGAACGAAAAGCGAGCCGCCTGCGAGCGGTCGAGACCCGCGAACATGCCGCCCGCGATCGTGGAGCCCGAGCGCGAAAGGCCAGGGAGGACGGCCGCTCCCTGGAAGAGAGCGACCATCGCGAGCTTCGGCCACGACATGCCCTCGGGCCCGTCGAGGCGTGATACGCGCGCGTGGAGGGATTCGGCGAGCGCGAGCAAAGCGGCGGTGCCGAGGAACCACACGCCGACCCACCTCAGATCCGCCGCCATGGGCTCGACCACCGGCGCGATCGAGAGAGCGACGGCCCCACTCACGACGGTGCCCGCGAGAAGAAGGCCGACCAGGCGACGGTCACCGGCGCGATCGGGCCCCCAGGGAGGGACGATCGAGGCGACGAGGCGGGAGATATCCGACCGGAAGTAGACGAGCATCGCGAGGAGCGTGGCGCCGTGGAGGAAGACCTCGAACGCAAGGCTCGGGCGCAGGCGCATGAAGGCGTACGCGAGAGCGAGGTGACCGTCCGACGAGATCGGGAGGAACTCCGTGATGCCCTGGACGGCACCGAGGACGATAGCCTGGAGGACTCCCACGGGGTCAGACCTCCATGACGATGGGGATGATCATCGGTCGGCGCCGTATCCGCTCCCACATGAACTGCGAGAGCGATTCGCGCAGTGCGCGCTTGACGACGCCGTGGTCGGTGACGCCCTCCCTGGAGGTCTTGGCGAGAGCCTTGTCGATGCGTGCGCGCATCTCGTCGACGAGTTCCTCGGAGCCTTCTCCGAATACGACGCCGCGCATGACGAGCTCCGGATCGCCCATGACCTTGCCGGTCTGCGTGTCTATGGCGACGACGATCATCGCGATGCCGTCGCTGGCGAGCAGCTGACGGTCACGGAGGACGACCTGCCCGACGTCGCCGACCGAGAGTCCGTCGACATAGACCACGCCGCTCGGCACGTGTTCGGCGATCTTGGCGCCGCCGGATGCGGTGAGCTCGAGGACCTGTCCGTTCTCGAGCACGAAGATATCGCGGTCGGGCATGCCCATGCCCATGGCGTGCGCGGCATGTGCGCGGAGGTGACGGGTCTCGCCGTGGACCGGAGCGAAGTACTTCGGCTTCACAAGGTTGAGCATGAGTTTGAGCTCCTCGGCCGCGCCGTGACCCGAGACGTGGACGTCCGCCACGCCCTTGTGCAGGACGGTCGCGCCGGCGCGGAAGAGGCGGTTGATGACGCGGCTCACGGCCTTCTCGTTGCCCGGCACCGGTGACGCGGATATGACGACCGTGTCGCCTGCTTGCACGGTGACCGTCTTGTGGTCGGCGTTCGCCATGCGCGCCAAGGCCGACAACGGCTCGCCCTGGCTCCCGGTCGAGAGGACGACGATGCGGTCCGGGGGAAGCGAGCCCATGTCGTAGGCGTCGAGGATGTCGGAGTCGTCGATGTGGAGATAGCCCAGTTCGCGGGCGATGCGTGTGTTGTTGATCATCGAGCGGCCGGTGACGACCACCTTGCGGCCGCATTCGACGGCCGCGTCGCAGACCTGCTGGATGCGGTGGATGTGCGACGCGAAGGAGGCGACGATGATACGCTGGTCGGCCTCGCGGAAGAGCCGGCGAAGCGTGCGGCCGACGTCCGCCTCCGGCCGCGTGTAGCCAGGCGTCTCGGCGTTCGTCGAGTCGGACAGCAGTAGCAGCACGCCCTGGCGGCCGGCCTTCGCGAGCGCGGCGAAATCGGTCTGCCTGCCGTCGATCGGTGTCTGATCGAACTTGAAGTCGCCGGTGTGCAGCACGTTGCCGACGGGGGTGTGGACGAGCACGGCCAATGCGTCGGGGATCGAGTGGTTCACCTGGATGAAGTCGAACCCGAAGCAGCCGAGCGAGACGTGACTGCCCGCCTTGACCTCGCGCAGCTTCGTGCGCGTGATGCGGTGCTCCTCGAGCTTGACGCCGATGAGGCCGAGCGTGAGGCGGCTTGCCAGCACCGGGACCGGCCGCGGGAGGTCGCGCAGGAGGTAAGGGACGGCTCCGGTGTGGTCCTCGTGACCGTGCGTGACGATGATGCCGCGCAGCTTGTCTGCCCGCTCGACGACGTAGGAGTAGTCGGGCAGGAGGAGGTCGACGCCCGGGCTGTCGTCGTCGGGGAACATGATCCCCGCGTCGATCACGACCATGTCCTCGCCGTACTCGAAGACGGTCATGTTCTTGCCGATCTCGTCGAGCCCGCCGAGAGGGATGATGCGCAGGCGGCGTTCCTCGACTTCGGCCTTGGGTTTGGCGCGCGTCATCCGATGACTCCGAGGCGGCGCAAGACGTCGGCGAGAGACGCGATCTGATCCGGCGTCGCCGGGACGAGCGGGAGGCGCACGTCTCCCACGGGGAAGCCGGCGAGTTCCAGGGCCTTCTTCACCATGATCGGGTTGGACGTGAGGAAGAGAGCCTTGAACAGGGGCATCAGCTCGAGATGGAGTCTGAGCGCGCGAGTGTGTTCGCCCGCGGCCTGACCGTGGACCATCTCCGAGATCTGGGGGCCCGCCACGTGGCTCGCTACGGAGATCACGCCCGTCCCGCCGAGACCCATCATCGGCAGCGTCATCTCGTCGTCGCCCGACAGGACCTCGAAGCCTTCAGGGGCGCCGTCGATGATCGCGGCGATCTGTGTCAGGTCGCCGCTCGCTTCCTTCACGGCGACGATGTTCTCGACGTCGCGGGCGAGCCGCAGCGTGGTCTCGGCGGTCATGTTCACGACGCAGCGGCCTGGGATGTTGTAGAGGATGACGGGCACGTCGACGGCCTCGGCGATCGCGCGGAAGTGACGGTACATGCCCTCCTGGGGCGGCTTGTTGTAGTACGGGACGACGGCCATGATGGCGTCCACCCCGAGCGAGACGACCTTGCTCGCGAACTCCACGGAGTCGTCGGTGCAGTTGTCGCCGGCGTTCGCGATGACCGGGCCCCTACCGCCGACGGTGTCCACGACGGCGCGGAAGAGCTCGAGTTTCTGATCGTAGAAGACCGTGGGCGACTCGCCGGTGGTCCCGCAGACGACCAGCGCTTCGCTCCCCTGCTCGAGGAGCCGGTGGGCGAGTTCCTGCGCCCGCGGCAGGTCGAGACCGCCATCCGCAGCGAACGGTGTGACCATGGCCGTGATGAGTCGGCCGAAACGTGGCTCAGGCATCATCGTTTCCCCCTTCGGCGAGGCCGAAGGCCTCGTGCAGCGCGGCGACGGCCGCACGTCTGTCATTCTGACACACGAGCACTGAAATCGTCGTGTGCGAGTCGGCGGACTGCAGGATGGAGACGTCCGCCGCGGCGAGAGCTTCGACGACGCGCGCCATGACCCCCGGGACGCCGTGCATGCCGCCTCCGACGAGCGTGACTTTCGCCAGACCGGGCTCGATCCCGTACGGGAACCCCAGCGCCTCGAGCATCCCGCCGGCTGACTCCATATCGGCTTCGCAGACGGTGAAGACCAGGTCGTTCTTGCAGGGAGTGAACATATCGAGGCTCAAGCCCGCGTCGGCCATCGCGCGGAAGACACGCGCCTGAGCGTCCATGTACGCGGCGCCGGCGGACTCCGAGGGCAGGGCGACCGAGATGCGGGCCACGCCGTCGAGGTCGCAGACGGCGGTCGCTACGGACGCACCGCGGCGCGCCGAGATCTCCTCGGCACGGGAGACCAGTGTGCCCGGAGCCGACGAGCGCGGGTCGCGGACCCACACGGGAACGCCCGCCTCCATGGCTATGCGCGCGGCAGGCGCGTGCACGATCTTTGCTCCGTGGCGGGCCATCTGGAAGAGCTCCTCGAACTCGACGGCGCTCAGGACCCTCGCTTCCGCGCAGGAGCGCGGGTCGGCGGTCATGACCCCCTCGACGTCTGTGTGTATCTCGACGGAATCGGCGTGCAGGGCGGCGCCGATCGCACAGGCGGTCGTGTCCGAACCTCCGCGTCCGAGCGTGGTGACCTCGCCGTCGGCGGACGTCCCCTGGAATCCGGCGACGACGGGCACCAGGCCCGCGGCTACGGCGGCCGAGAGCGGCGCGGGATCGACGGCGATCACCGTCGCGTCTCCGTGACTCGCGTCGGTCAGGATCCCAGCGGCGGCTCCGGTGAAAGCTCTTGCGGGGACGCCGTGGGCGCGAAGTCCGTGGGCGACCACGACCGCGGAGACCACCTCACCGCACGAAGCGAGGAGATCGCGCTCGCGCGCGTCGGGAGTCATGCCGTCGAGGAGCGCGAGGAGCGTGTCGGTGGAGTACGGGGCGCCCGCGCGGCCCATCGCCGAGACCACGACGACCGGGCGCGCCTGCGATGCGATGGTCGCCGCGACGCAGCTGGCGAGGGCGGCTCTGCCCGACGCGTCCGCGACGGAGGTCCCGCCGAACTTCTGCACGACGATGCGGCCGGTCGTTCCCACGCGCTACCCGTCCAGCAGTGCGTCGAGGCCGATGACGAGGCCGGAAAGGCCGCCTACGTTGCGGATAGCGAGGACCACGCCGGGCATGAAGCTCGTCCGGTCGATGGAGTCATGACGGATGCTGAGTGTCTGGCCGGGTCCTCCGAACAGGACCTCCTGGTGGGCGACGAGGCCTGGGAGTCGCACGGAGTGGACGGGGACATCGTCGACGAAGGCGCCCCGGGCTCCCTCGGCCACCTCGGTCTCGCGACCCGGTACGGACGGTATCTCGGTCCGGGCGGCGGCGATCAGGGTCGCCGTGCGCATCGCGGTCCCGGATGGGGCATCGAGCTTGCGGTCGTGGTGCAGCTCGATGATCTCCGCGTGAGGAAGGAATCTAGCGGCCTCCTCTGCGAAGCGCATCATGAGCACGGCTCCGATCGCGAAATTCGGGGCGTAGAAGAGACAGACTCCCGCCGGAGCGCCGTCCGCGAGACCCGCGAGCACGTCGGCGCCGACTCCCGTGGTACCGACGACGCAGTCGACGCCCGAGGCGAGTGCTTCGCGGACGTTGGCCTCGACCTGCGAAGCCTGGGTGAAATCGACGAGGACGTCCGGGCGCGCGGCGAGGGCCGCGGAGAGATCCCCGAGCACCTCGACGGCACCGCCATGTCCGTCCTCGACGGTCGTGCCGGCTCGGGCGGGATCGACGGCAGCGACGACCGTCATGTCGGATTCCGAGCTCACGGCCTTGATGACCTCGCGACCCATGCGGCCGGCGGCTCCCGTGATGGCGATTCGCAGCATGCGGATCATCCCCTCCCCTGTCTCTGTCTCAGTCGAGGAAGTGCGCGACTTCCTCTTCCGCGAACGGTCCGATGATAGCGAGGACCGGCGGAGACGATAGAAGTCCGTCACCGAGACGTCGAACGTCGTCGAGGCCGACGGCGTCCACGCGTTCGACCAGTTCGTCGAGGGAGAGTGTCTCGCCGTGCGTCACCTCGCTCTTACCGAGCCGGGTCATGCGGTTGCGCGTCGACTCGAGTCCGAGGACCAGCTGCCCCTTTATCGACTCCTTCGCCCGGTGTAGCTCCTCCGCGGTGACGCCGTGCTCGCGCACGCGGTCGACACCCTCCCGGATGAGTCCCACGACCTGCTCGGCGTTGGCCGGGCGCGTGCCGGCGTAGACGACGAACTGGCCGGTGTCCGCGTACAGGCTGTGGTAGGAGAAGACCGCGTACGCGAGCCCCTTCTTCTCCCGGATCTCCTGGAACAGGCGTGACGACATCCCGCCGCCGAGGACCGCGTCGAGGATGCTGAGGACGAAGCGGTCCTCGTGGCGCGCGTGAAGACCCGCCACGCTCCAGCAGATGTGCGCCTGCTCCGTGTCCTTGGTGAGAAGGGCGAGGCGCGGTTCGACGACCGCCTCGGACGCGACGCGCGGAGTCCGAGGCCCGGCGGGCAGCGAGAGACGGGCCTCGACGGCGGCGACGAGCTCGTCGTGGTCGACGGCGCCGGCGGCGGCCACGACCGCGTTGCCCGACACGTAGTGGTCCGTCTTGAAAGCGCGTGCAGCTGACGAATCGAAGCCGCCGACCGTGACGGTCTCGCCGAGGACGGGTCTGCCGATGGGATGCGTCGGCCACAGGGCGCCGGCGAGAAGCTCGTGGACGCGGTCGTCGGGGGTGTCCTCGTGGCGTGAGATCTCCTCGAGGACGACCTCGCGCTCGGAGGTGCACGCATCTTCGGCCAGCGAGGCGTCGACCGCCATGTCGGCTAGGACCTCGAGAGCCGCCGGGACGTGCTCATCGAGGATGCGAGCGTAGTAGCAGGTGTACTCCTTGCTGGTGAAGGCGTTGAGCTCTCCGCCCAGGCGGTCGAAGGTCTCGGATATCTCGGCCGCCGTCCGCGTGGGAGTGCCTTTGAAGAGCATGTGCTCGAGGAAGTGGGACATACCGCCCTCGGACGGCACCTCGTCCCGGCTCCCGACCTGGAACCAGATCCCGAGGGCGACGGAGCGAACGGCGTCCATCGCCTCTGAGAGGACGGTGACGCCGTTCGCTAGGACGGTCTTCTCGAAGAACATGCGCGTCGTGTCTACTGCCGACGGCGAGGCCTGCGGTCGCCGCCGGGATGCGGGGCACCGGCCCCGCCCGAGGGACGGTCACCGTGGCGCTCGCCCGTGCCGCCGCCACCGGAGGACGGCGGCGCTTCGGGCTTGTCGATCCGGTCGAGACTCACCTTGCCGCGGTCGTCGATGTCGAGGATGACCACCTCGAGCTCGTCGCCCACGTTGAGGACGTCCTCGACCTTGTCGACGCGGCCCTTGGCGACGCGGGAGATGTGCAGCAGTCCGTCGCGGCCGGGGTAGAGTTCGACGAAGGCGCCGAACGCCTGGATCCCCACGACGCGTCCGTGGTAGCGCTCGCCGATCTCAGGCTCCTTGGTGATCATCTGGATGCGGCGCACCGCCTCCTCGCCGCCCTTGTCGCGCGAAGCGATGTAGATGGTGCCGTCGTCGTTGACGTCGATGTCGGCGCCCGTCGCCTCGATGATGCTGCGGATCATCTTGCCGCCTGGGCCGATGATGTCGCGGATCTTGTCGACGGGGATCTTGATGGTGATGATGCGCGGCGCGTACTCGGAGAGCTCCGCGCGCGGCTCG
Organism: Coriobacteriia bacterium; assembly: GCA_041658765.1. NCBI lineage: Bacteria > Bacillati > Actinomycetota > Coriobacteriia > Coriobacteriia bacterium. Next base: position 116,985 of record JBAZZO010000002.1, read on the forward strand.
GCGATGGCCTCGAGCATCTTCGAGAGGATGAACGCGCGGCCTTCCTTCGCCTGCATGAGGGCCTTGCGGAGGATGTCGAGCGAAAGCCCCTTCGCCTTGTTGTCCATCTGGAGCGCTGTGATGCCTTCGGACGTTCCCGCGACCTTGAAGTCCATGTCGCCGAGGAAGTCCTCGAGGCCCTGGATGTCGGTGAGGATGGCGACCTGGTCGCCTTCCTTGATTAGTCCCATCGCCACGCCGGAGACCGGCGCCTTGATCGGGACGCCGGCGTCCATCAGTGCGAGCGTCGATCCGCAGACCGAGCCCATCGAGGAAGAGCCGTTGCTCTCGAGCACCTCGGAGACGATGCGGATGGTGTACGGGAAGTCCTCCTCCGCCGGCACGACGGGGAACAGTGCGCGCTCGGCGAGGGCGCCGTGGCCGATGTCGCGGCGTTTGGGGCCGCGCATGAAGCCGGTCTCGCCCGTCGAGAAGGGCGGGAAGTTGTAGTGGTGGAGGTAGCGCTTGCCCTCGGCGACGTCGATGGTGTCGATGCGCTGCCACTCGGAGAGCATCCCGAGCGTCAGCACGGACAGGACCTGGGTCTGTCCGCGGGTGAACAGGCCCGATCCGTGGCTGCGCGGCAGGTAGGCCGCTTCGCACGTGACCTGGCGGACCTCGTCGAGCGCTCGTCCGTCGGCCCGCTCCCCCTCGTCGAGGACCATGGCGCGCATCGTCTTCTTCTCGAGCTGCTTGAGCAGGATCTTCACGTGCTTGCCGGAGACCGCGAGATCCTCTTCGGCGAACGTCGCGAGGACCTGCTTCTTGACCTCGGCGACGGCGTCCATCCGGGCGTGCTTGTCCGGGTTGTGCAGCGCTTCGCGCATCATCTCCTGGCCGGCCGAGAAGACTCTCTCGCGCAGCTCCTCCGACGGTATGTTGAGCGGGAACTCCATCGGCGTGATGTCGAGGCGCGACAGGAAGCGCTCCTGGACGGCGCAGAACTCGGCGATCGCCTTCTGGGCGAACTCGAGCGCGTCGAGCATGTCTTCTTCACAGACCTCCCGCGCGCCCGCCTCGACCATGTAGACGGCGTCGGGAGAGCCGGCGACGACGAGGTCGATGTCGGAAGCCTCGGCCTCCTCGAAGGTGGGGTTGACGAGCCATTCACCATCGCCGGAGCGCGCGATGCGCACACCGGCGAGCGGGCCTTCGAACGGTATGCCGGCGGCCATGAGCGCTGCGGACGCGCCCATGATAGAGATGACGTCGACCGGATGCACCTGGTCCGCGGAGAGGACCGTCGCGATCACCTGGACGTCGTTGCGGAAACCGTCCGCGAAGGCCGAGCGGATCGGCCGGTCTATCATGCGTGCCGTGAGTATCGCCTTCTCGCTCGGACGCGACTCACGCTTGATGAAACCGCCGGGCAGCTTGCCCGCCGCGTACATGCGTTCCTCGAAGTCGACCGTGAGCGGGAAGAAATCGAGATCCTTCGGGTCCTTGCTCGCGGTCGCCGTGACGAGGACCATCGTGTCTCCTTGACGGACCACCACGGCGCCGCCGGCCTGCTTCGCGAGTTCCCCCGATTCGAGCACGTAGTCCCTGCCGTACAGTGAGAAGCTCTCAGTTACCTTTCCCATCCTCATCCTCTTCTTCCGCCGCGGCCCCGTGCCGCGCGCGTCGCGGGGCGGCCTCTTCATCCACCCCTGTATATGCTCGAAAGCGGGGAAGTCGAGCTCCCCCGCTTTCGCGGCAGTCGTTCCGTGCGGACGCTAATTCCGCAATCCGAGCTTCGCCACGATGGCGCGGTAGCGCTCGACGTCGCTCTTCTTGATGTAGTTGAGCATCCTGCGGCGCTGCCCGACGAGCTTGAGCAGCCCGCGACGGCAATGGTGGTCGCCTTTATGCAAGCGCAGATGCTCGGTGAGGTCGCGGATGCGCTGCGTGAGCAGGGCGACCTGCACTTCCGGCGACCCGGTGTCGCCGGCGTGCGCCTCGTGGTCCGCGATGATCGCGGCCTTGGTGTCCTTGGCCAACGGCATGCTCGTCTCACCTTTCCCTATGTGTCCGCCACCGTCCGAGAGAGGCGTCGGTGATCCGCCGGTCCCAGATCGGGGTATCCGTGCAACCGTCGCATCATACCACACGCTGTCGCACGGCACGTATGTCGTCGAGGATGGCGCCGGTCAGGTCCGCGGTGTGCTCGAACCTGCGCTGGTCGCGGAGTCGTTCGAGGAACTCCACCGTGACCTCGGCGCCGTAGATGTCCCCCACGAAATCGATTATGTGCGCCTCGAGGAGGTCGTGCGCCTGCGGGAACGTGGGCGGCACGCCGACCGAGATCGCGGAGGGATAGACGCCGCCGGCGAGATGGACTCTTCCGGCGAAGACGCCCGCGCCCGGCAGCGCCGCGTGCGCGGGGACGGAGATGTTGGCGGTCGGGACGCCGAGGGCCTTCCCCGCCGCCCGGCCATGGACGACCGTGCCGCGGACGCGATGAGGACGAGCCAGCAGCCGCGCCGCGCCGACGACGTCCCCGGCGGCGACCAGGCCCCGGATCCGCGTCGAGCTGACCGGCAGCCCGCCGTCCTCGACCAAGCGGTGCGCGATCACCGTGAATCCCGCGCGCGCGCCGAAGCGCTCGAGCGCGGCGACGTCGCCGGAGGCTCCGCGGCCGAACCTGAAGTCGTGACCCACCACGACCGAGACAGGGTCGAGAGCGTTGGAGAGCACATCGGCGAGGAACGCGTCGGGAGCCATCGAGGCGATGCCCGTGTCGAACGGGATGACGAGCACCGTTCCCGGGGACAGGGCGGCGAGCTCGTCGAGCTTGTCGTCGAGTTCGAGGAGCTGAGGGGCGGCGCGGTCGGGATCGACCACACGATCGGGATCCCGGTCGAAGGTGACGACGATCGAGGCCACACCCTGGACGTCAGCGATGGCGACCGCGTCCCTGACGAGGGCGGCGTGACCGACGTGCACCCCGTCGAAGACCCCGAGGGCCACGACGGCCGGACCGAGCGAGGCCGAAGCGGGCGACCAGGTCAGAAGGCGGGCGCTCACGCGGCCTCCTCGGGGAAGACCGCCTCAGCGCGCAACGCGTCGTGCGCGACGAGATAGACCGCCTTGAGCCTTCTGTCGCAGAGGACGGCGACCCGCTCGCCATCACCGACGTCCTCGGCCGCCGAACGTGGGAGGGCGCGGCCGTTCCCGACGTCTGCGGGATCGCCCTCGACGGACGGAAGCCCGAGAGCCGTGACCGGGTCTGCGAACAAGGAGGCGAGCCGCCCGGCGCCAGCCGCGTCGATGACCGACCGGAGGGTCTCGGCGGCCTCGACTCGCAGCGGTCCCGAAGCGGTCCGCCGCAGCGCTGCGAGGTGCGCGACGGTCCCCGCCTTGCGGCCCAGGTCGCGTGCGAGCGATCGGACGTACGTCCCCTTCGAGACGTCGAAGGCGACGTCCCAAGAGTGCGAGAGCGGGTCGACTTCGAGGATCTGCGCGTCGAACACGGTCACGTCTCTGGGGGCGAGATCGACGACGCCGCCGGCGCGGGCCACCCGATGGGATGCGCGCCCGGCGATCTTGATGGCCGAGTACGCGGGAGGGACCTGCCGCGATGCGCCGAGCATCGAGGCGAGAACGTCTCGTGCGCTGGCGGCATCGAAGAGGGCGTCGGGGACGGGAGCGGTCTCCACGGCGTCGCCTTCCGCGTCATCCGTGTCCGTCGAGACGCCGAACACGATGCGCGCCTCGTATCTTTTGCGCGCTGCAGTGAGGTAGGGAGCGAGACGCGTGTACGCCCCGATGAGGACCACGAGGAGTCCGGTCGCGGCCGGGTCGAGGGTGCCGGCGTGTCCGACACGGCCCTCCCCTGTCGCCTGACGGACCGCGACGACCACGTCGTGGCTCGTCATCCCGGCGGGCTTGTCGACGAGGAGGAGGCCGCATAGGCCGGTCGAGCCGCGCCGCACGGGTCAGGCACCTCCGCCGGGAAGACGCGGGAGCAGGCGGGCGAGGAGCGCCTCTCGGCACCCGTCCCATGTCAGGCCGGCGGCGGCCGCGTGCCCGCCGCCTCCGAGGGAGCGGGCCGCCGCACCGACGTCGGCATCGCTCTTCGCGCGAAGATTCGCTCTCACGACGCCGTTCTCTTCCTTGATGAGCACGACCGCGTCGACTCCCTCGATCATGCGGATGTCGTCGATGAGCCGGTCCGCATCGTCGGGACACGCTCCGGTGTGGGCGAGATCGCTGTCCTCGATCCAGGAGATGGCGACGCGGCCGTGGTTGACCAGCGAGAGCCGCGAGAGCGCTACGGCGCTCAGTGCGAGGCTCGCCGCGGAGCGCCGTTCGTAGATGCGGGAGGCTACCTCGCGCGGGTCGGCGCCCGCGTCGACCATGTCGGCGGCGGCGCGTAGCGCTCCGGCAGTCGTGTTCCCGTACTGGAAGCGGCCCGTGTCCGTGAGGATGGCGGTGTACAGGCACGTCGCCACGCCCGAGTCGGGTGACACGCCGAGCTCGGGCATGAGGGCCCAGAGCATCTCCCCGACCGCGGACTTGTCTGGATCGACCCACCTGACGTCTCCGAAGCCTTCGCCGTCGGGATGGTGGTCGATGACGACGCGGACTCGCGCGTCCTGTGCGAGTCCGCTCGCCGCGCCGAGCCGGTCGAGCACCGGGGTGTCGAGAGCTACGAACGTGTCCGGTGGCTCGAGGGACGAGGCTGGCTCCACGGTCGAGGCTCCAGGCAGCCATGAGTACATGTCGTGTACCGGCCCGTCGTCCGCGAGCGTGGCGACGCAGGGCACGCCGGCCGCGCGCAGCGCGAGGGTGAGACCGAGCACCGACCCGAGCGCGTCCCCGTCGGGGTTCACGTGCGCGCAGACGAGGATCGAGGTCGCGGACCTCAGCGCCGCGGCGACGGCGGACGGAGAGCCGTTCACTCGTCGGCCTTCGACTCGTCCCCGTCGCGAAGACCCGGCGGCACGTCGAGCAGCGCTCGCTCGATCCGCATGCCCTCGTCGACGGAGGTGTCGAGGTGGAAGCGCAGCTCGGGGACGTACTTCATGGCGACACGTGCCGCGAGAGCCGAACGCAGCCTGCTCCTCGCCGACGCGAGCCCCTGGAGCATCGCCTCGTAACGCTGCTCGTCGCCGTGGGCGACGACGTATACGTCGGCGTAGCGCATGTCCGGGCTCACCTCGACCGCAGTCACCGTCACCAGGACGAGGCGAGGGTCACCCACCTCGTCCGAGAGGATGGAGCCGAGCGCTTCGCGGACGTTCTCGTTGAGACGCCGCGTGCGAGGTGTGCTTCTCACGTCGTCACTCCGTGCGGGCGACCTCGACCGTGCGGTAGGTCTCGATCACGTCGCCCTCCTTGATGTCCTGGAAGCCCTCGATGCCGATACCGCACTCGTAGCCGGCTTTGACGGACTTCACGTCCTCCTTGAACCGGCGCAGCGAATGCAGCTTGCCGTCGAAGACGATCGCGCCCTGGCGGACGACGCGGACCTGGTCGTCGCGCGAGACCTCCCCTTCCTGGACCACGCAGCCGGCGATGACGCCGACCTTGGGGATCCGGAAGAGCTCGCGCACGTCGACGCGAGACGCGTCGTGTTCCTCGAACTTCGGCGCTAGCATGCCGACCCGTGCTGCGGTGATGTCCTCGATCGCCTGGTAGATGACCCTGTACAGACGCATGTCGACCTTCGTCTGGTCGGCGAGCACCTTCGCTTTCGGCTCGGGGCGCACGTTGAAGCCGATGACGATGGCGTCCGATGCGTCCGCGAGCATGATGTCGGTCTCGGTGATGCCGCCCACGCCCGAGTGGAGCATGTTGATGCGCACCTCGGACTGGTCGATCTTCTCGAACGCGTCGGACAGCGCTTCGATCGAGCCCTGGACGTCGGCCTTGACGACCAGGTTGAGGTCCTTGATCTGGCCCTCCTGGATGCGAGCGAAGAGGTCGTCGAGAGAGACGTGCGACTTGCGCTGGTGGGCGACGAGGCGCTGCTTGAGCGCGCGTTCCTCGGCGATCTGGCGCGCTGTCCGCTCGTCCGCGACGACTCGGAACTCGTCTCCTGCGCTAGGAAGCGCGGCCAACCCGACGATCTCCACAGGATCGGCGGGCGCGGCTCCGACGACCGTGTCGCCTTTGGGATCGACGAGCGCCCGGACACGGCCGTGCGCGAGCCCGGCGACGACCGCGTCGCCGACCTTGAGGGTGCCGCGCTGGACGAGGACGGTGGCCACGGGACCGCGGCCTCTGTCTAGCTTCGCCTCGATCACCACGCCGCTCGCGGGGGCGTCGGGGTTCGCCTTCAGCTCCTGGACGTCGGCCACGAGCAGGATCATCTCGAGCAACTCGTCTATGTTGAGGTGCTTCTTCGCAGACACGTCGACGAAGACGTTGGAGCCTCCCCATTCCTCGGGGATGACGCCGTGGTCGGAGAGCTCCTGGCGGACGCGGTCGGGGTTCGCCCCGTCCTTGTCGATCTTGTTGACGGCGACGAGGATCGGCACGCCGGCGGCCTTGGCATGGTCGATCGCCTCGACCGTCTGCGGCATGACGCCGTCGTCGGCGGCCACGACCAGCACCGCGACGTCGGTGACCTTCGCGCCGCGAGCACGCATGGCGGTGAACGCCTCGTGTCCCGGCGTGTCGATGAAGGTTATCTGCTTGCCGTTCTTGCGCACGACGGACGCGCCTATGTGCTGCGTGATGCCGCCGGCCTCGGTCGCGGCCACTCCGGTCGAGCGGATCGCGTCGAGCAGGGACGTCTTCCCGTGGTCGACGTGACCCATGACCGTGACGACCGGGGGACGCGAGACGAGGTCGTCGGGATGGTCCTCGATGACGCCGGTGATCTCCTCCTCCGGAGTGACGACCTTGACGGTCCAGCCCAGATCCTCCGCGAGTATCTCGATCGTCTCGCGGGACATCGGCTGGTTGACGGTCAGAGGCTCGCCGAGGAGCATCAGGCGCTTGATTATCTCGCCCGGAGCGAGCGACACCGCGGCGGCGAACTCGCCGACCGTGGTGCCCTCGGTGAGAGTCAGGGACTCACCCGTCGCGACAGGCGCGTCGTGGGCGGGCGTCTCGGTGCCGGTCGCTACGCCCGCGACGGCCGCCTCGCGGCGCCCTGAGGGCTTCTTGCCGGTCTTGCGCTTGGACGGACCGCCCGTCGCGGCCTGGGCGGCGATCTTCGCGGCCTCTGCGAGGATGGTCGGGGCCGCCTGCTTGATGGCCTGTTCGGCCTCGAGCGCCATGCGACGGTACCGCTCCGCTTCTTCCTGCTCTATGCGCGTGGCCTCGGCCTTTGCGATGTCGGCCGCCTTCCGCGCTTCGCCCTCGGCCTCCTGGCGTGCGGCTTCCTCCGCTTCGCGCTTGGCGGCCTCTTCTGCGCGTCGCGCGGCCTCCTTGGCCTCCTGGCGCTCGCGCTCTTCGTCCTCCGCCGTGCGCGCGGCGAGCTCGGCGGCCTTCCGCTCTTCCTCGGCGAGTCGGAGCGCCTTCTCGTCCGCTTCGCGCTTCGCGGTCTCCGCCGTCTCGCGCCGGATGCGTTCCGCCTCCATCTGGGCCTGACGCTCGGCGATCTCGGGGCCCAGCGCCTTGCGGATCTTGTCGACATAGGCGTCGACCAGCGTCGACGCATGGTTCTTCGCCGGTATCTTCATCTCCTGGAGCCGGTCGAGCAGCTCCTTGGAGGTCATGCCGAACTCTTTCGCGAGTTCGTGCACCCTCATTGCGGGCATCGCGTCACCGTCCTCGTCGTCAGCGCCATGTCATGCCTCTATCAGGCGCTCGAACTCTCGGCGCAACCGCTCTACATCTTCTTCGCGCAACGTGACGCGGAGCGCAGCGGTGAACCTCTTCCTGGACACGGCGCGCTCGAAGCACGCCGACGTGCGGCACACGTACGCGCCTCGGCCGTTCAGCTTCCCGGACGGATCCACGGCCGTATCGCCGTCGCCCATGCGCACGAAGCGCACGAAGTCCTTCTTGTCGCCGCTAGTCGCGCATGCGACACAGGTCCTCACCGGTGGCTTGCGAGGCTTCATGCGTCCTTCGCGGCCTCCTTCTCATGCACGCCGCAGTAGACGCTGCCGGGCCGTGCCTTGTTGCGGCAGCGCACGCCGGTGCTCGTGACCGCGACACAACGGCCGTCGGTCTCCTCGATGGCGGCGCCACCGGCGCCGCCCGCAGCGAGCGCGAGTCCAGCGTCGAGCGCCTGGGATGTGTTCTTGATGTCGATCCGCCACCCGGTCAGCTTCGCCGCGAGCCGGGCGTTCTGTCCCTCCTTGCCGATGGCGAGGGAGAGCTGGTCATCGGGGACGATCACGGTCGCGGTATGCTCGGTGTCGGAGACGATGACCGAGTTCACCTTGGCGGGAGAGAGGGCGTTCGCCACGAACGTCGCGGCGTCGTCGGACCAGGGCACGACGTCGATGCGCTCGCCGCGCAGCTCGCCGACGACCATCCGGACCCTGCTGCCCTTGGGCCCCACGCAGGCGCCCACCGGGTCGAGACCGGGCTCCCTCGATGCGACGGCGACCTTGCTGCGAAGCCCCGGTTCGCGAGCGACGCCCTTGATCTCGACGATCCCGTCGTAGATCTCGGGGACCTCCAATTCAAAGAGCCGCTTGATGAGGCCGGGATGGGTGCGCGAGATGGTTATCGGCGGTTCGGTCGTCGTCTTGCGGACGTCGATGACGAACGCCTTGAGGCGCTGGTTGTGGTCGTAGCGCTCGTTGGAGGGCTGCTCGGTGTGAGGCAGCAAGGCCTCGACGCCCTGCCTGAGCGAGACCAGGGTGTAGCGCGCGTCGGACTGCTGGACGATGCCGGTGACGATGTCGCCGATGCGGTCGGCGTACTCCTCGAAGATCTGCTCTCGCTCGGCCTCGCGGATGATCGAGAGTATCTCCTGCTTGGCGGTCTGGGCGGCCATCCTCGAGACGTCCGGAGGCGTGATGTCGCGGTCCTCGAGGACCGGTTCCTCCTCGGTGCCGCCGACAGGGACCTGCTCGTAGACGTGGATGCGTCCATCATCGCGCTCGATAGAGACGCGTACCTCGTTCTCGAGGTCGAGGAGCCGTTTGTATGCGGCGGCGAGCTTCTTCTCGAGCCGGTCGAGTATGAGGTACTGGTCTATGCCCTTCTCGCGCTCGAGTTGGCGCAGGGCTTCGATGAGTTCGGAACTCATGAGCGTTCCCCGCTCCCTTCGTGTCCGATCGTGATGTCAGCGCGCAGACGAGCTTTCGCTATGTCGGCGTGGAGCAGGCGGACGGCGCCGCCATCGACCTCTAGGACTATCGTGTCTCCATCGACGGCGGCGATGCGCCCGGTGTACGTGCGTCGTCCGGCGTGGGTCTCCTTCGTCGAGACGACGGCGCGGCTCCCGGTGAAGCGCGCGAAATCGACGATCGTACGCAGGGGCCGGTCGAGTCCGGGCGAAGAGACCTCCAGCGTGTACGGCCCGCTGCTGCCGGGATCGGCGTCGAGAGACTCCCCTATCCACCCGTTCGCCGCGGCGAGCGTGTCGACATCGATGCCGCCCTCGCGGTCGAGGAAGACGCGGACGATCCTGCGTCCGTGGCTGCCGGCGAGCTCGACCCAGACCAGCTCGAGGCCGCGCGCGACCGCCTCCGGGGAGAGCAGCTCGATGATCCGTTCCACAGTGTTGACCGCCACAGTCCCCGACCTCCTTCCAGAACAAAAAAAGCGGGGGTCAGCCCACTTCTCGCGAGGACACGCATCTTTCGACAACGATGGATTCTACCACAGCCCGGAACCTGGTCAAACACGGTGCGACGCAGTGGCGTCGCCCGTACGCGTGGGGCGCGCGTGTTCGAGACCGGTCTACCGGAGGGCGGCTCTCGCCGCGTCGACGAGACCAGACACGTGCGCGACGGCCTCCTCGATGGGGACCTCGACGCGCTCTCCGCCGCGGCGCTCCTTGACCTCGACGATGCCGCGGGCGAGGCCCTTGGACCCGACGACGATCTGGAAAGGCAGGCCGATGAGGTCGGCGTCGGCGAACTTGACCCCCGGCCGCAGGTCGCGGTCGTCGATGAGCGTCTCGACACCGGCGTCGGCCAGCTCGCGCCAGACGCGTTCCGCGCACGTCCACACCGGTCCGTCGTCGATCGCGAGCGGGACGACGGCCACCTCGAGGGGTGCGACGGAGATCGGCCACACGATGCCCGATCCGTCGTTGTGCTGTTCTATCACCGCCGCCAGCGAGCGCGAGATACCCACGCCGTAGCATCCCATGAGGAACGGGCGTTCCACGCCGTCTTCGTCCGCGAAGGTGGCGCCCATCGCCTGCGAATACCGTGTTCCGAGCTGGAAGACCTGCGACACCTCGATCCCGCGGGCGCCCGAGAGGACGGCGCCGCAGCGCGGACACAGGTCCCCGGCCTCCGCGAGGACGAGGTCGGCCCAGACGGCGACCTCGAAGTCACGGCCAGGCGCGGCGTGAACGAAGTGGAAACCGTCCTCGTTGGCCCCCACGCCCCAGGAGACCTCTTCACGAAGGCTCTCCTGCGCCACGACGAGAGTGCCCTCCTCGATCCCGACAGGGCCGAGCGAGCCCTTCGGAAGGCCGAGTTCGCGGAAGTCGTCCTCGTCGAGCAGGCGCACGCCGGGCACGGCGCGCTCCGCCTTCACGGGGTTGAGCTCCCTGTCGCCCGGGATGCAGAAGAAGACGAGGGAGTCGCCGGCGAGGCCGGCCATCGTCTTCACCGTGTCGTGCGCCGCGATGTCGAGGAACGCGGAGAGTTCGGCGATCGTGCCGATACCGGGTGTGGCCACGCGCTCGATCACTCGCGCGTCGACGACGGCGGGACTGCGCGGGACGACGGTGGAAGCGGCCTCGACGTTCGCCGCGTAGCCGCAGGCAGCGCAGTGGACGAGGGATGCCTCTCCGGACTCCGCCAAAGCCATGAACTCGGTCGTCACCTTACCGCCGATCTGGCCGGACTCGGCCTCGACAGGGCGGAAGTCGAGGGCGAGCCGCTCGCAGATGCGCGCGTATGCGCCCGACATCGCGTCGTAGTGCTCCTGGAGCGACGCTTGGTCCGAGTGGAACGAATACGCGTCCTTCATGATGAACTCACGGCCGCGCAGCAGACCGAACCGCGGGCGCACCTCGTCCCTGAACTTCACCTGTATCTGGTAGAGGGAGAGCGGGAGGTCGCGATAGGACCGGACCTCGTCCCGCACGATCGACGTCACGAGTTCCTCGTGGGTGGGCCCGAGACAGAAGTCGCGACCGTGCCGGTCTTTGAACCGCATGAGTTCCGGGCCGTAGAGGTCCCACCTGCCGGATTCGAGCCAGAGCTCGGCGGGCTGGGCAGCCGGCATCAGGATCTCCTGGCTGCCGATGCGGTCCATCTCCTCCCGGACCACACGCTCGACCTTCGCGAGCGCTCGAAGTCCGAGCGGGAGGAACGAGTAGATGCCGGCCGCGGTCTTTCGCATCATGCCTGCGCGCAGCAGGAGGCGGTGCGAGGCGACCTCGGCCTCGGAGGGGTCTTCCTTCAGCGTCGGGACGTATGTCCCGCTCATCCGCAACGCGACGCCCATCGCTTCTCCCCTGCCCTCTCGACGGCGATCCGCCGGTGTGTGTCGAAGCAGCACGATACCAGGACGGCCTTGCGCGCGCCACGCAGGGGCCGGTGAGCGGCGACGGAGCCGGGGTCACTCCGAGGACAGGGCGTCGATCTCCTCGAAGAGGGCGTCCACGATGGCGTCCTCGGGGACCTTGCGCACCGGCTCGCCCTTGCGGAACACGAGGCCCACTCCGTGTCCTGCGGCGACCCCGACATCGGCGTCGCGCGCTTCCCCCGGTCCGTTCACGGCGCAACCCATGACCGCGACCTTCAAAGGCGTGCGAACGTCACGGAGACGCCGGGAGACTTCTTCGGCGATCGGCACGAGGTCGACGCCGCAACGTCCGCAGGTCGGGCACGAGACGAGCTCCGGGCCGCGGCGGCGGATATCCAGCGCGGCGAGAAGGTCCCATGCGACGAGGACCTCGTCGACAGGGTCGGCGGTGAGGGAGACGCGCAGCGTGTCCCCGATACCCTCCGCGAGGAGGATGCCGAGTCCGACCGAGGACTTGACGGTGCCCGTCCTGCTGGTTCCGGCCTCGGTGACGCCGATGTGCAGCGGATAGGGCACCGCATCGGCGAGGGAACGGTATGCCGAGATGGTGGAGACGACCGAGGATGCCTTGGCCGAGACGACCAGATCCTCGAATCCCGCGGTCTCGGCCTGTCCGCAGAAAGCGATCGCGCTCGCGACCAGCTTGTCGGAGAGCGGCCAGTCCCTGTCGCGCACCTGATCGTCGAGGGATCCGGCGTTCACGCCGATGCGCACGGGGATGCCGGCCTCCCCTGCCGCCGCGAGTACCGCCGCGAGGCGGTCCGGGCCGCCGATGTTGCCGGGGTTGACGCGGATCTTCGAGGCGCCCCGTTGCGCGGCAGAGATCGCGAGACGGTGGTCGAAGTGGATGTCCGCGACGACGGGAAGCGGGGACTCGGCGCAGATACGCTCGAATGCGTCGAGCACTCGAGCGTCGGGTACCGCCACCCTCACGATCTCGCATCCCGCCTCTGCGAGGCGACCGATCTGCGCGAGTGTGGCGACGGCGTCGGCCGTGTCGGTGTTCGTCATCGACTGGACGGCGATGGCCGCGCCTCCCCCGACGGGTACGGCGCCGACCGTGACGGGACGAGTGTGGCGGCGAGGCTCCATGCCGTCAGCCACCACGGACCACGTATCGCATGACGTCCGCGTACATCAGGTATCCGATGAGCGAGAAGAGCAGCACCGCGCCGACGGCGCTCACTCCGAGCGATACCTCGCGTCTGAGCGGGCGTCGGTGGATGGCCTCGACTATCTCCATGGCGATCTTGCCGCCGTCGAGCGGCGGGATGGGCAGTACGTTCATGATACCGAGCGAGAGCGAGAGGAGCGCGACCAGCCAGGCGTAGTCGAGGGGACCCTGCTTCACCGCGCGCGCCACCTCGACACTGATGCCGACGACACTGCGAGCTCCCTCGACGGATCGGGCGAAGGTCGACGGGCGGAAGAAGTCGAGGATGGCGACGAACACCATCCCGGTCCAACGCAGGCTCTCCCGCGCCGCACCGAGGACGGAGGGTCTCACGCGCACGAGATCGGCCGAGACGCCGAGTAGCGCCCGGGCGCCGGAACCTCCGAGGGTCGCTTCGAGCCGCACGAGCGTCCCGCCCCTTCTCACCGTCACGCCCACCGAGTCTCCCGGACGGTGGCCGGAGATGGCCGCGAGGAGCGAGGACCAGTCCTTCAACTGCCGCCCGTCCATGGCGACGAGCCGGTCTCCCGCGAGCACGCCGGAACGTGCAGCCGCGCTTCCGGGCTGGACCTCGGCGATGCGCAGAGACGGGGTGTAGTAGCCCCAGACGGAAAGGGTGACGGTGAAGACGAGTATCGCGGCGACGATGTTCGCGACGACCCCGCTGGAGAGTATGGCGATCCGCTGCAGAGGGGACTTCCCGCGGTAGGTGGCACGGCGTTCGGAGTCGAGAAGAGCGGCGGGGTCCAAGGCGGGGTCCGCCTCAGCGAGCGCCCGGTAAGCGGTGCGGTCGGAGGGCTCCACGGAACCGTAGTCGGCGAGCGTGGTGAGGAGCGCGGCCGCTCTGTCGCGGGTAATGCCCAGGGCGCCGGCCAGGTCACCCGCCGTGACCGTGCCCATGACGACCGCCGCTTCGAGCGCGCGAGCGAGGTCCGGGTCCTCCTCGCCGGGTTCCATCCCCGCGATGCGCACGTAACCACCGAGCGGCACCGCGGTTATGCCGAAAGCGGTCCGGCCCCGGCGGATGCGAAGTGCGGGACCCGGGAGTCCGATCATGAACTCGTGCACCCTGACCCCGAAGAGGCGCGCGGCGAGGTAGTGTCCGCCCTCATGGAGCACGATGAGGAGGGAGAAGGTGAGCACGCCCCAGAAGACGGTATCTACGAAACCCAGGACTGCGGACATCTACGGGTGGCCTTTCGGCTGACAGGCGCGGATATGGACGGCAAACGCCGTGCCGTCTCACTCCATATGTACCTCTGCGGCCCTTCGCGCCCAGACGTCGACTGCTTCGACCTGGTCGACGGTCTCGAGCTCGCGCGGAGTGTGAGCTTCCATGACCTCGCCGACGATACGGTCGATGTCGGTCAGCGCGATGCGGCCGGAAAGGAAGGCGGCCACGGCGGCCTCGTTCGCAGCGTTCATGACCGCCGGCATGGTTCCTCCGGTACGGCCTGCCTCCAGCGCGAGTGTCAGACAGCGGAAGGTCTCGACGTCGGGTTCCTCGAAGTCGAGGCGGCACATGTCGATGAAGTCGATCGGAGAGACGGGGGCGTCCCACCGATCCGGATGGCTCAGGGAGTACTGGATGGGGATGCGCATATCCGTCGCGCCGAGGTGGGCCTTCACCGAGCCGTCGACGAACTCGACCATGGAATGCACGCAACTCTGCGGATGGACGACGATGCGGATCTCGTCGTAGCCGACGCCGAAGAGGTGGTGCGCCTCGATCGCCTCGAGGCCCTTGTTCATCAGCGTCGCCGAGTCGACGGTGATCTTGGGGCCCATCGTCCATCGCGGGTGCGCGAGGGTCTCCTCGACTCCCGCGCTAGCGAGATCGGCGCGTGATCGGCCGCGGAAGGGCCCACCGGACGCGGTGAGCCATATCCGGGAGAGGTCCTCCTCACGCTCACCCTGGAGGCACTGGAAGATCGCGGAGTGTTCGCTGTCGACCGGGATGATCGAGCCCGGGCGTGCGAGCGCTGTCACTAGCTCGCCTCCGGCGACGAGCGACTCCTTGTTGGCGAGTGCGAGGCGCTTGCCGGCGGAGAGCGCCGCGAGGGTGGCCCGAAGGCCTGCGGCGCCGACGAGGGCGTTCAAGACCACGTCGACGCCGTCGCGACCGGCCATCGCCACGACGGCGGCCGCGCCCGCGCCGACCCTCGCCCCGCGGACGCGTGAGGCTGCCAGCAGGGCGCGTGTCGGATCGCCCAGCGCGAGGTCGGTGACGCCGAAGGTCGCGGCCTGCTCCGTGAGGAGGTCCACGTTGGAGTTCGCCGCAAGAGCGACGACTTGGACCCGATCCGGGAAGCGGGCGGCGACGTCGAGCGCTTGACGCCCGACGGAGCCCGTCGACCCTAGGATGGCGACGCGTATGGGGTTCATCTCGCCCCCGCGAGCAACAGGAGGTAGTAGGTCACCAACGAGACCATGATGAGGCTGTCGAAGCGGTCGAGAAAGCCCCCATGCCCGGGGAGCCGGGTTCCGGAGTCCTTGATGCCCGCTTCACGCTTCAGCCGCGATTCCGCCAGGTCGCCGACGACGGCCGCTATCGAGACCGCCACACCGACGAGTGCGTGACCGGCCAGAGAGAACGTCGGCTCGACGAGGCCGACGACGATCCAGACCCCGACGGTGAAGACGGTGCCGGCGGCGAACCCTTCCCATGTCTTGTTCGGCGATATGTGTGGCGCCAAGCGGTGCTTGCCGAGCGAGGCGCCGACCGCGTATGCGAAGACGTCGTTCGCCCAGACGCTCACGACGGTCGCGAGAGTGAGTCCCCAACCCCCGGCGAACCCCCGGATCAGGACGAGGTGCGCGAGCGAGAAGCCGACGTAGACCGCGCCGAAGACGGTGACAGCCGTGTCGGTGGCCGATACGCGCTTGAACGCGAGGTGCCACACGAGCGAAGCGGCGACGAGTGTCGCCACCGTGCCGGCGAGACCCTCGACGCCCCAGAGGGCAGCCGACAGTGGCATCGCGAAGACCGCGACGAGGCCGAAGACCTCGTTCGGGAGTCGCGACTCCCGACGCGTGATGGTGTAGAACTCCGACGCCGCCAGGACGGCGACCACGGCGAGGAGGACTCCGAGACCGAGCGCGTGCCCATAGAGGATCGCGGCGAGGAACGCGACGCCGATGGCGAGGGCGGTCGCGATGCGCGTGGGAAGGCCGGACATCCGCGACGGGGCGCTCATGAGGTACCTCCGAAGCGGCGTTCGCGAGACTGGTAGTCGATGACCGCCTCCAGTAGAGTCTGCCGGTCGAAGTCAGGCCATAGCACCGGGGTGACGTGGATCTCGGAGTACGCCGACTGCCAGAGCAGGAAATTGGAGAGGCGCATCTCCCCGCTCGTGCGGATGATCAGGTCCGGATCCGGCAGTCCTGCTGCATAGAGGCGCGAGGCGACGGCGTCCTCATCGACGGCGTCCGGCGAGAGTCTGCCGTCGGCGACGTCGTGCGCGATCGATGCCGCGGCATCGGCGATCTCGGCACGTCCTCCGTAGTCGAGGGCGATCACGAGCGTCAGGGTACGGAGGTGCTCGGTGCGCTCCTGTGCCCGGAGGAAAGCTTGGAGAGTGGGCGCCGGCATGGAGTCCGTCCTTCCGATGAGCCGGACCCTTACCCCGAGACGCTCGAGGTTGTCCAGCTCGCGCGTCAGGACCTCGACGAAGAGGCCCATCAGTCCCTGTACCTCTTCGCGGGGCCGGGTCCAGTTCTCCGAGCTGAACGAGAACACGGTCAGGACGCCGATGCCGAGCTCGATGGCTGCAGTGATGAGCTCCCGGAGGGCCTCCGCGCCGGCCCGGTGGCCTGCCAGCCTCGGAAGGCCGTGCATGCGCGCCCATCTTCCGTTGCCGTCCATGATCACCGCGACGTGCGAAGGGATACGCGCCGGGTCGAGGTGTGCGATGAGTTCGCGCCCCCGGTCGGTCGCGAAGAAGGCCGAGCCTGAGGTCGGATCAGCAGCCACGGGCCGCTAGACCTCCATGATCTCGTGCTCTTTGCGCTTCAGGATCTCGTCGATGTCCTTCACGTGGGCGTCGACGAGCTTCTGCACCTCGGTCTCAGACCTGCGAAGATCGTCCTCACTGATCTCGGCGTCGTGCTCGCTGCGCTCGAGCTGCTTGAGCACGTCGTGCCTGACCTCGCGTATAGCGACCTTGGCCCGCTCCGCGTACTGCTTGCACAGCTTCGCGAGTTCCTTGCGCCGTTCCTCCGTCAGCGGCGGGAAAGGAAGACGGAGCACAGTGCCGTCGTTGCTCGGGTTGAGACCGAGGTCGGACGCGAGGATGGCTTTCTCGACGGCGCCGAGGAGGGACTTGTCCCACGGTTCGATCACGAGCAGGTGAGGATCGGGAGACTTGATCGTCGCAACCTGTGGTACGGGCATCATCCCGCCGTAGTACTCGACCTTTATCTCGTCGAGGACCGCAGCCGACGCGCGGCCCGTCCGCACGGTGGAGAACTCGTGCGCCAGATGCTGGATCGCCTTCTTCATGCGCTCGTCGGCGTTGCGGATGGCTTGGGCGGGCATCAGTCGCCTCCTCGAACGATGGTTCCGACAGGCTCACCGCGCAGCGCGCGGTCGATGTTGCCGGGCGTGTTGATGTTGAAGACGATGATCGGCAGGTCGTTGTCCATGCACAGGGAGATAGCCGTATTGTCCATGACACGAAGCCCCCGGCTCAAGACCTCGATGTAGCGCAACTCGTCGAACTTGACCGCCGCGGGGTTGCGCATAGGGTCGTCGTCGTAGACACCGTCGACCTTCGTCGCCTTCATGATGCAGTCGGCGCCTATCTCGAGTGCGCGCAGCGCGGCCGTGGTGTCCGTCGTGAAGTAGGGGTTCCCGGTCCCCGCGGCGAAGATGACGAGGCGGCCCTTCTCGAGATGGCGCACGGCACGGCGCCTGATGTAGGGCTCCGCGACCGACTGCATCTCTATCGCCGACATGACCCTGGTGTAGACGCCGTGCTTCTCCAGCACGTCCTGCAGAGCCAGAGCGTTCATCACCGTGGCCAGCATGCCGATGTAGTCGGCCTGCGCTCGATCCATGCCGACGGCCGAACCAGCGATCCCGCGGAAGATGTTGCCCCCGCCGACAACGATCGCGATCTCGACTCCCGAATCGCGGACGCCGGCCACCTGGTCGGAGAGCGTGTCGAGGACCTTCGGGTCGATGCCGTAGCCGGCGTCGCCCATGAGCGCTTCGCCGGACATCTTGAGCAGGACACGACGGAAACGGTACTCGGACAACGCGACCCCTCTCGTCGTGTCCCCTCAGCAGCCGGATGCTGCCTTGCCGTCGGAGGTCTCCCCCAGGGCGTAGCGCGCGAATCGCGTGATCACGAACTCAGAACTGCCGGCGGCGCGCTTGACGAGCTGCTCCACCGTGATGTCCGGGTCCTTGACGAAGGGCTGCTCGAGAAGGCAGACCTCCTTGAAGAACTTGTCGAGGCGGCCCGTCGCGATCTTTTCCTGTATGGCCTCGGGCTTGCCGCTCTCGGCAGCCTGCGCCCTGTAGATGCTCTTCTCGTGCTCTATCACGTCCGCGGGGACCTGGTCGCGACGGATCCAGCCCGGCGCTGCTGCGGCGACGTGCATGGCGATGTCGCGCGCGAGCGCCGAGACGGGCTCGCCTTCGCCGCCGGCGATCTCGACGAGTACGCCGATGCGGCCGACGCCGTGGACGTAAGAGCCGATGGTGGACACGGCGTCGGACGAGAATCGCAGGAAGCGGGTGATGCCCATGTTCTCATCCAGCCTCGAGACGACCTCGCCGAGCGCCTGCTCGACCGTTAGCGAGGGGTTCGCCGACCACGATGCCCCCATGAGCGAGGCGACGTCAGCAGGCGCGGTGGCGGCCACCTGGGCCGCGACCCTGCCGACGAAGCCCGAGAACTCCTCGTTGAGGGCGACGAAGTCGGTCTCGCAGTTGACCTCGACGACCGCGGCCGTGCGCCCGTCGGGCATGACGTGCGTGGCTACGAGGCCCTCATTGGTGGCGCGTCCGGACTTCTTGGCGAGGTCGGCCAGACCCTTGGTGCGAAGGATGTCGACAGCCTTGCTCATGTCGCAGTCGGCCTCGGTCAGCGCGCGCTTGCAGTCCATCATGCCCGCGCCGGTCGTCTCGCGCAGTTCCTTGACCATCGATGCGGTGATCTCCATAGGAGTCCTTCCGGGTTCGAGAAGGGTGAGTGCTACTCGTCGGCCGCCGGTTCCGCAACGGGTTCGACGGCAGGCTCGGCTGCAGGCTCGGCTGCGGGTTCGACGGCAGGCTCGGCTACGGGCGCCGGAGCGACCTCGCCGGTCAACGCCGCGCGGCCCTCGACGGCGGCTTCCGCGATGACTTGGCAGATGAGGGCGACGGAGCGGATGGCGTCGTCGTTGCCCGGCACCACGTAGTCCACCTCGTCGGGATCGCAATTCGTGTCTACCAGCCCGATGATCGGGATGTGAAGGCGACGGGCCTCGGCCACCGCGATGGACTCGCGCTTCGTGTCGACGACGAAGACGGCTCCCGGAACGCCCTTCATCTCGCGTATCCCGGAGAGGTTCTTCTCAAGCTTCTCGAACTCGGCGCGAAGCTTCAGGGCCTCCTTCTTCGGGAGCGCCGCGAGACGCCCGTCGGCCTCCATGGCCTCGAGCTGCACCATGCGGTTGATGCGCGACCTGATGGTCACGAAGTTGGTGAGCATGCCGCCGAGCCAGCGCTGGTTGACGTAGGGCATCCCCGAACGCTGCGCCTCCGACGCGATGGACTCCTGTGCCTGCTTCTTGGTGCCCACGAAGAGGATCTCGCCGCCCGAGGCGGCGATGTCGCGGACGAATCGGTATGACTTGTCGAGCTCCTTGAGGGTCTTCTGAAGGTCGATGATGTAGATGCCCGTGCGCTCGGTGAAGATGTACGGGCGCATCTTCGGGTTCCAGCGCCGGGTCTGGTGTCCGAAGTGGACCCCGGATTCCAACAGGTTCTTCATGCTGACGACGGCCATACTTCTACCTCCGGTCGGTTGGGCTTCCGCCCGCGTCATCCCCCTCGAAGCGCCACCGCACGGTCTATCCGTGCGGCACCGGGCGCCGGGGTCGGCGGACGTGCATGGTCTAGAGCGCAGGTAGTGTACCACAAGGCCGCTGGAGCCGAGAAGCGGGTCCGGGTCGTGAGAGTCAGTACTCCCGGCCGCAGGACGGGCAGACGAAATGGCCCGAGTACCAGCCCTCGCGCTCCGGATCGGGGATCAGTTCGAGCGCCAGCTCGATCTCGCACGCCGGGCACCAGAACCTGTGGGGCAGGTGCGCATCGGCGACGATCGCATCGGCGTCGCCCTCACGGTCGCGCACGAACACCCTCATGGCTCGACCGGCACGGCCGTGATCCGCATGATGCTCGAGTGCGAGGCGGATGCGGTCGGCGATGTCCGTCGGGCGCGCTTCGTTCTTGATGAGGTAGTCGACGGCTCCGAGGTCCAGACCCCGACGCATGTCCGATTCCTGGCCGAGGTTGCTGAGGATGATGACCGGGATGTCACGGGTGCGAGGGTCGTTGCGCATCGCCTCGAGGACCTCGAGACCCGACATCCGAGGCATGACGAGGTCGAGGAGGACCAGGTCGACCACGGTGGACCTGACGGTGTTGAGACATTCGAGGCCGTCCGCCGCAGTGATGACGGTGTAGCCGCGCTGAGAGAGCGCGTCGTGGTAGATGCGTCGCAGAAGCTCCGTGTCCTCCACGACGAGGATGGTGGCGTCGGGCGGGGGCATTCTCGCCGGCAAGGCCGTCACCCGGTCAGTCGGCGGTGGCGTAGGACTGCGCCGAATGGAGTCGCGCGCGCAGACGCAGGACGGCCTTCGTGTGCATCTGGCTGACGCGGGACTCCGTGACTCCGAGGACCTCCCCTATCTCTTTGAGGGTGAGGCCCTCGTAGTAGTACAGAGCGATGACCATCCGCTCTCGCTCGGGGAGGTGCTCAATGGCCGAGGCGAGGATGTCCTTGACCTCTTCGTTCTCGAACATCCTGACCGGATCCTCGGCCGATTCGTCCTGGATGGAACCGATGAGGCTCGACTTCTCCTCGCGCTCTCCACCGGGGGTCCAGAGGTCCTCGAAAGAGACCACCGAGGCGTAGCTCATCTTCGTGTAGACGGTCTGGAGTTCGCGGAGCGAGATCCCCAACTCGATGGCGACCTCGGCGTCCGTCGGGGTGCGACGCAGCCGGTTCTCGAGCTGGATGTAGGCGTTCTCGACCTCGCGCGCCCGTGACCTGACGGAACGCGGCACCCAGTCCATCGCCCGGAGTTCGTCGATGATGGCGCCCTTGATGCGCGCGATGGCGTACGTCTCGAACTTGATGCCGCGCGCGGGATCGAACTTGTCGATAGCGTCGATGAGACCGAAGATGCCGTAGCTGATGAGGTCGGCCGTCTCGACGGTCTGCGGGAGGTTCGCGGAGAGGCGCCCGGCGACGTACTTGACCAGCGGCGAATAGTTGAGGATGAGGCGTTCGCGCGCGGTCGGGTCGCCAGCCTGCTTGTAGGTGGCCCAGATGGCGGATACGTCCGTCCGCTGGTCGGGCTTCATCCTGGGGGACCCTTTCACGGACTAGGCGCGCGGATGCGCGTTGCGATGCACGTCTCGAAGCCGCTTCGGGCTCACGTGAGTATATATCTGGGTCGTCGACAGGGCAACGTGACCGAGCAGCTCCTGGACGGTCCGGAGGTCGGCGCCGGCGTCGACGAGATGCGTCGCGAAGGTGTGTCGGAGAGAGTGCGGCGAGAGTGACGCCGCTGCTCCGATCGTGAGCATGTGGCGCTTGAGGAGTCGGCGCACGGAGCCGGATGTGAGTCGCCCGCCATAGCGGTTGAGGAACAGCGCTTCCGTCGTGCGTCCGTGCGAGAGATGCGACCGCGCGCGCAGCAGGTACTCCCGGATCCGAGCGACCGCGCGCGCGTGCATGGGGACGAGCCTCTCTCGTGAGCCCTTCCCCATGACGACGGCCTGACCGCGTGCGAGATCGACGCTGCCCAGGTCGAGTCCGGTCAGCTCGCTCACGCGCACGCCGGTCGCGTAGAGGAGTTCGAGGATCGCACGATCCCGCAGGCCGAACGGGGTGTCGGGAGAAGGCGCGTCCAGCAGGGACTCGAGGAGATCGATCGCGACGGTGCGCGGCAGGCGCGCCGGCAGCTTCGGGGACGAGAGGACGGCGGCCGGATCGGTGGCGATGATGCCCTCGCGCATGAGGTGTCCGAAAAAGGACCGCACGGCGGCGAGGCGACGGGCGATCGTGCGTCGGGCGTATCCCGAACGATCGAGCTGGCCGAGGTAGCGACGCAGGTCGCGGTGGTCTAGCGCGATGGGGTCCACGCCGGCGCGCTGTGCCCATGCGAGATAGGTCGCCAGATCGCAGGAGTACGCGCGCAGCGTGTGCGGCGACAGGCCGCGTTCCACCTCCAGGTGGCGCATGTATGCGGCGACGAGATCGGCGGCGTCGGTCATCGGACGTCTCCGAGAAGTTCCGGGTGCGACGTCAGGAAGGCCGAAAGGTCCTGGAGGGAGCGTGCAGCATAGGCCGCGTAACGGTCCTTCTTCGAGCGCACGGGTGGTTCGAGCGGCGGGATGATGCCGAAGTTCACGTGCATGGGCTGGTAGCCGACGGTGTCCGGGCAGGTCGCGTGGCCAACGAGCGCTCCCAGCGCGGTCGTCGGCGGGAGGACGACCGGGTCGCGGCCGCGAAGCGACGCGACGGTCGCTAGAGCTGCCAGCAGGCCCGTCCCGGCCGCCTCCAGGTAGCCTTCCGTGCCGAGGATCTGACCAGCGAGGCGCATGCCGGGACGGGAGCGGAGGGCCAGGTCCGGGGTGACGAGACGAGGAGCGTCGACGAAGGTGTTCCGGTGCATCACGCCGTAGCGCAGGAACTCGGCGTCCTCGAGTCCTGGGATCAGCCGGAAGACCCTACGCTGCTCGGGGAACGTGAGGTTCGTCTGGAAGCCGACGAGGTTGTACGCGCTGCCCGCCCGGTCCTCCGCGCGTAGCTGGACGACCGCCCACGGCCGTCGGCCGGTGGCTGGGTCCACGAGTCCGACCGGTTTGAGAGGCCCGAAGCGTAGAGCGTCGTGGCCGGTGCGCGCGATCTCCTCCACGGGCTGGCAGGCCGAGAACAGCTCGCGGCGTTCGAAAGTCCTCGCTTCCACGCGCTGCGCGCCGACGAGGGCTTCGACAAGGGAGTCGTATCCGGCACGATCGAGCGGGCAGTTGAGGTAGTCGTCGCCCTCCCCCTTCCCCCAACGCGAGGCCCCGAATGCGACCCCGCGGTCTATGGTCTCGCTGGCGACGATCGGGGCCGCCGCGTCCCAGAAGGCGAGCCGGTCGGACCCCACGACCTGGGAAAGAGCGGACGCGAACGCATCGCTGGTGAGCGGACCGGTGGCGACGACGGAGGGACCCTCGGGAAGGCCGGTCGCCTCGACGCGCTCCACCCGGACCAGCGGGTGTCCCTCGAGAGTGGCGGTGACGCGCGACGAGAAACGTTCGCGGTCGACCGCGAGGGCGGAGCCGGCCGGGACCGATTCGGCACGAGCGCACTCGACGATCAGGCTGCCGAGGGCGGCGAGCTCGCGTTTGAGCAGACCCGCGGCCGTGGCCGGGTCGTCGCTCCGCAGGGAATTGCTGCAGACGAGTTCGGCGAAGTCGGCTCCGTGGTGCGCGGGACCGGTACGCCGGGGTCGCATCTCCAGCAGGGTCACCGGTATCCCCCGGATGGCGAGCTGCCATGCGGCCTCGGAGCCGGCGAGACCGGCTCCTACCACGGTGACGCGCGGCGACGGCGCTGGCGGCAAGTGCGACCTCCGGGAAGCGAACGGACGAGATGGACGCCACGATTGTACCGCCGCGCGAGAGAAGCGCGCGTCAACCCGGACCGTACCGGCCGTCGGGGTATCTGTGGACGAGGCCTGCGGCCTCGAGTGATGCGACGCGCCGCAGGATCTGAGCGACCGGGAGGCGAAGTGCCGTTGCTAGGTCGTCGGGGCGCATCGGGTCGGCGAGGAGCGCGCGCAGTGCGCCGTCCTCGGTGGCTTGCAGGCCGTCATCGTCGGGAAGTCGCACTTCCGGGAGGAGGTTCTCGAACCCGACGACCTGCAGGACGTCATCGAGGTCGTCCGTGCCGGTGACCGGGTACGCGCCCTGCTTGATGAGACGGTTGGGGCCGCGACACTCGGGCGCGAAGATCGAACCGGGTACCGCCAAGACGTCCCTCCCGGCGTCGAGCGCGAAGTCGGCGGTGCTGAACGTCCCGCTCGGCAGCGATGCTTCGACCACGAGCACCGCCCTGGACAGGCCGGCGATGATCCGGTTCCGTTCGCGGAACGCCCAGCGTTGAGGGGGGCTTCCCCATGGCTGCTCCGAAACGACCGCGCCGTCACGGCGAAGCCCTGCGAGCAGGTCGCGCGCGCTCGACGGGTAGTCGACATCGGCTCCGCAGCCGAGGACCGAGACGACGTTGCCTCCAGCGGCGAGAGCGGCGCGTTGAGCGGCCTGGTCGCAGCCGATCGCGGCGCCGGAGACGATCGTGACGCCACGTCGTGCGGCGTGTCCGGCTAGCCATGAAGCGCAGCGGAGTCCGTACGGGGTGGCCTTCCGCGCTCCGACCACCGCGAAACCCTCCTCTAGCGAGCTCGGGTCGCCCATCACGTAGAGAGGGTCCGGTGGACGAGGTGTCGCGGCGAGCAAGGGCGGATATCCGTCGCAGCCGGGACGGAGCTCCCAGCGCGGAGGCGCGGGGCTCATGCGGTCTCCCAAGCGCGGTATGCGATCGCCTCCATCAGAGCGTCCGATCCCACCCCCGCGGATCCGTCCAGGTCCGCGATCGTGCGTGCCACGCGCAGGAGGCGGGTGATCCCGCGTCCGGAAAGGCGCATGTCCCGCGCGGACCGGGCAAGCCTGTCCGCGGCGTCGCGGTCGAGGGCGCAGACGGCGAGGAGTGCCGATCCCGAGAGGCGGGCGCTCGGGCCGCCGCGCGCCCCAGCGCGCCGAGAGGCGGTCTCCACCCGTTCGCGCACCACCTCGGTGGTCTCGTCCGTGCTCGTGCACTCGAGCATGCGCTCGGGCGGGATGCGGTCGACTCGGATGAAGAGGTCGATCCGGTCGAGGAGAGGTCCACCCACGCGGGCCTGATACCGGCTCACGATCGGCTCGGTGCAGCGGCAGGCCCGCTGTGAGTCGCCGTGGAAGCCGCACGGGCACGGGTTCATCGCTGCGACGAGTGAGAACCTTGCAGGATACGCGACGCGGCCTTCCGCACGGACCAGGATGATGCGGCCGTCCTCGAGAGGCTGGCGGAGGGCTTGCAGCGCCGACGGGGCGAACTCGGGGAGTTCGTCGAGGAACAGGACGCCGGTGTGGGCAAGGCTTATCTCGCCCGGTCTGGGCGGGCTGCCGCCCCCGACGAGGCCGGCGAGCGAGCAGGTGTGGTGAGGCGAGCGGAAAGGCCGTCGCCCCTCCCCCGCCGCGTCGTCCTCGAGACCGGCCACCGACCTCACGAGCGCGGATTCGAGCGCCTCCTCCGGGTCCAGTGGAGGGAGGATACCGGGCAAACGTCTGGCCAGCATCGTCTTACCTGAGCCGGGAGGTCCGGTCATGAGCATGTTGTGTCCTCCCGCGGCCGCGATCTCGAGCACGCGCTTCGCCAGCGCCTGTCCGCGGACCTCGGACAGGTCCGGGCCGGTCGCCGGGAGACGTCTCGCGATCGATGGGCGATCGCATGCATCGGGAAGGCCGCTGCGAAGATCGGACAGGTGGCCGACACCACGCGTGTCGAGACCCGTGACCGGAGCCAGGGTGCCGGTGGCGGACTCCGCCACGCACAAAGAGTGTCCGCGCGACCGCGCCGCGAGAGCGTGGGCGAGCAGGCCGGCGACAGGGCGCACGGCGCCGTCGAGGGAGAGCTCGCCCACGAGAGAGGCACTGGCGAGGGTCTGAGCGGGTATCTGTCCGGTCGCGGCGAGGACCGCCGCGGCTATCGGCAGGTCGAACCCGGTCCCATGCTTGCGCAGGGGCGCAGGCGCGAGGTTGACCACCACTCGAGCGGCGGGAAAAGTGAACCCCGCGGCGCGAACCGCGGAACGTACGCGTTCTCGGGCCTCGAGGACCGCGGTGTCGGCCAGGCCGACGACGGCGAACGTCGGCAATCCCGCGCCGACGTCGGCCTCGACCTGGACCGGTACCGCATGGACTCCGACGAGCGTCGCGGTGTGGACGACGGCGTGCGTCACTGTCCGACCACGCCGAACGCATCGGCGTGGTGGCGCAAGAGGGCGCGGTCCGGCCCGAGCGCCGTGATCGACACGACGTCGAAGCGCACCCCTTCAGGCGCCGTGGGCATGTTCGAGAGATACGCCTGTGCGAGTCGCGCGAGCCGGCGCTGTTTCGTCGCGGAGACGGCCTCCTCGGGCAGGCCGGTCCTCAGCGTGCGTCGTGTCTTGACCTCCACGACGACGAGCGTCGCTCCGTCCTGCGCTATCACATCGAGTTCGCCGAGCGGACACCTCCAGTTGCGCTCCAGGATCCGATACCCGATGCGCTCGAGGAACGCGGTCGCTGCGTCTTCTCCGCGCTTGCCGAGATCCGAACGTGACGACATACCCCACCCCCTTGGTCGGGAGCGATGGTGTCACACGGTTCGCAACGGATGCTTACCGGTTCCTGAACCGGCCCGTCGGTCTCAGAAGAGAGGGACCTGCGAACAAGGTCCGAACGACCGTCTGTGCAGCGGAGTGATACCGAGGCGCGCGATCGCCTCGAGGTGTTCGACGGTGCCGTATCCCTTGTGCGCCGCAAGGCCGTACCCGGGGTATTCGGCGTCGAACGAGACCATCAGCTCATCGCGTGCGACCTTCGCCACGACCGATGCGGCGGCGACGCAGGCCACGCGGGCATCGGCGCCGACGATCGCCGTGCACGTCAGACCGGCTGGCGGGTCGTTGCCGTCGACGATGACGTGGTCGACGCGGATCCCCAGGGCGGCGACCGCGTCGCGCATCGCTTTTCGTGTCGCCTCGGCTATGCCCAGCCGGTCGATCTCGCGTGCCTCGACGTGCGCCACGCGCCAAGCGGACGAGTGCTCACGGACCTGCGCGGCGACCTCGCGACGCGTCTTCGGATCGAGCCGCTTCGAGTCGTCGAGGCGCAGGACGAGCGTGTCGACCGGAAGGACGACGGCGGCGGCCGTGACGGGGCCGGCCAGCGCTCCGCGTCCTACCTCGTCGACACCGGCGACTACGGCCAGGCCGCTCGAGTGCAGTCCTCGCTGGAAGGCAGCCAGGCCCCGGAGCCGGTCGTGTTCCGCGTCGAGCCGTCGCATCCGCGCCCGGGCGACGGACACCGCGTCGCGCACGCCCGCTCGCGGGTCGTCGGCGAACGATTCGATGACCCGCGAAAGGTCCGCGTCGGCTGTCGCTCGCAGGACCTCCCGGCACCGCGCGACCGGCAAGTGACCTTCGTGCGGCATCACAGCACGCGGCCGTCGGCGAGGGGCCAGTAGACGACGAACGCCCGGCCGAGGACCGCCGACCGCGTCTGGGCGCCGAACCAGCGGCTGTCCTGACTGTTCGTCCGGTTGTCTCCCATGAGGAAGACGGAACCCTCCGGCACCAGCAACGGGAGTCCGACGCTGCCGGGATCGGTCGACGCGCCGTGGATGTATCGCTCGGTGAGTCTCCTTCCGTCGACGAAGACGGCTCCGTTCCGGACGTCGACCGTCTGTCCTCCGACCGCGATGACACGCTTGATGTAGTCGACGTCGGAGGCGGGTCGACGGAAGACGACGATGTCGCCGGGTGAGGGCGTCGAGAACCGGTAGACGAACTTGTTCACGAGGACGCGGTCGCCGATCTCCAGCGTGGGCTCCATGGAGCCCGAAGGGATGACGAAAGGCTGCACGACGTACGTCTTGATCGCCGAGGCGAGGAGGAAGGCGGTCGCGACCACGACGACGAGTTCGGCGAGCCACCGGAAGAACGACACAGGTGCTTCACCGGCACGCGTTCGTACCTCGTCGATGGGTCCGGGATCGAGGTGCGGACTCTCGCCCATGGGTCTCCCCGCGCGAGGGTTTAGGCGCGCTTCTCCTTGAGGCGGGCGGCCTTACCGATCTTGTCGCGCAGGAAGTAGAGCTTGGCGCGGCGGACCTTCGCGCGGCTCGCTATCTCGATCTTCACGATCTTGGGTGAGTGCACCGGGAACGTGCGCTCGACACCGACCGCGAACGAGATCTTGCGCACGGTGAACGTCTCGCGGTTGCCCGCGCCGTGACGGCGGATGACGACGCCCTGGAAGAGCTGGACACGCTCGCGAGTGCCCTCGACGACCTTGTAGCTGATCTTCACCGTGTCGCCGACCCTGAAGTCGGGCAGGTCGTCGCGGAGCTGCATGGCCTCGAGGGCCTGGATCCTCTTCATGGCGGTGTCCCTGTTCCGAGTCGTGTGTATCGGTGCTGCGCAAGGGCGCGAGGACAGAGTATAGCCAAGCCGGGCACCGGAGGCAACGTGCGCCGTGAGATTGACGAGGCGTCAGCGGCGGTTCATTCCTCCGGCTCGATGTCGCCTGCGAGCATCCGAGTGACGAGCGCGCGCTCGTCGTCCGAGAGGTCGGCGTGTTCGAGGAGGTCGGGCCGGAGCCGCGCCGTCCTCAGGAGCGCCTGGCGCCGGCGCCAGGCGGCGACCTTGGCGTGGTCACCGCTCCTGAGGATGTCCGGGACGTCGAGGCCCTCGAAAGACGCGGGGCGGGTGTACTGCGGGTACTCGAGCAGGCCCGACGACAGCGACTCGTCTATGGGAGAGTCGGCGTTGCCCAGCACGCCCGGGAGAAGGCGGGAGACCGCATCCACTAGGAGCATCGCGGGGATCTCCCCGCCCGTGACGATGTAGTCGCCGACCGAGACGGAGAGGTCGGCGATGGAGCGTACCCGTTCGTCGACGCCCTCGTAGCGTCCGCACAGGAGGATCAGGCGCTCCATGGCGGCGAACTCCTCCACGAGCGGCTGGTCGAGGAGACGGCCCTGAGGGCACATCAGGACGACAATAGCGGGACGCGAGTCGGCGGCGCGCACGTCCGCGACGGCCCGGAAGAACGGTTCGGGCTTCATGACCATCCCGGGACCGCCCCCGAAGGAGCAGTCGTCGACGGTGCGGTGGCGATCGGTCGTCCAGTCGCGGAGGTCGTGGACGTGCACCTCGAGAAGGCCGCGGTCACGGGCTATGCCGAGCATCGAGGCGGAGAGAGGCCCATCGAACACCTCGGGGATGACGGAGACGATGTCGAATCTCATCCGTGACCGTCCTCGTCCGGGATGAGACCGGGCAGCAGCCGGACCGACGCAGTGCCGGTCGAACGGTCGACATCGAGTACGCAGTCGTCGATGACCGGGATCAGGACCTCGCCCAGGGGTCCGTGGACGATCCAGACGTCGTTCGCGCCGGTCACGATGACCTCGTCGACGACTCCGAGATCGCCACGGGTCGCATCTATCACGCGCAGCCCCACTGCGGAGTCGGCTGGTTCCGCGACCGGTTCGGGGACGTCCTCGACACGGGCGAGGACGCTTCGTCCGGCGAGATCCGCGGCCGCGTCCGTGGCCAGTATGGGATCGAAGTCGAGCACGATGCCCTTCGGTCCGGGCCGCACGCTGGAGATGGTGGCTACGCGGTCTCGGTCGGGGGGCGGGACGAACCAGACCTGCAGACCGGGGACCAAAGCATCGGGGAGGCCCGCGGCGGGCGCCACGACGACCTCCCCGTCCAGTCCGCGGGTCTTGAGCACGCGCCCGAGGGTGACGAAACTCACCGGCGCACTCCCCTAGCCGAGGACCTCCACGCTCACGTGCGCGCCTTCCTCGGCGGCAGCGGCGCGAACGACCGTGCGTATGGCCTTGATGACACGTCCCGAACGCCCGATGACCTTGCCGATGTCCTCGGTGGCGACGGTGACCTCGTAGACAGTGGCCGTCCCGTCGGTCTTCTTCTCGACCGACGCGCTCGCGGGGTCGTCCACGAGGGACGTGATCAGATACTCGACGAGCGTGTCGGTGTCCGTGGTCCGCGGCATCCCGGGCGTCACTCGGTCTCGGCGGGCGCGTCGTCAGCGTCGGCGGTCTCTTCGACGGCCGGCTCGGGTTCGGGCTCAGGTTCCTCGACGACCGGTTCGGCCTCGGGCTCTTCGACGACCGCGGCGGGTTCCTCGACGGGAGCCGGAGCGGCTGCGGCCTTCGCGGCGGCCTCCGACTTCGCCTTCGCCTTCTTCGAGGGCTTCTTCTCCTGTGTGGGAGCTTCCGTCGGGGGACTCGCGGCTATCGCGAGCAGCTTGGCGACGACATCGGTCGGCTGTGCGCCCTTCGCGATCCAAGCGTTCGCCTTGTCCAGGTCGATCTGGATCGTCGACGGATCGGTCCGCGGATTGTAGCGTCCGATGATCTCGATGAAGCGGCCGTCGCGTGGCGAACGTGCATCCGAGACGACGACGCGATAGAACGGAGCTTTCTTCGCGCCGGCGCGAGCCAGACGGAGCTTGACTGCCAAACCTTCCACCTCCAGCAGGGTACCGGCGGTCTTTCCACCGGAGTCAGCGGCACAACGACGGCCTATGATACGCCATCACCCTGAGGGGGTCAAAGACGGCGGACCTCACGCGAAAGGCGACGATCCGGGGGGCATGAAGCGTCCGCGACCGCGCTTGCCGGAGCCCGCGGAAGCGAACCGCTTCATGAGTTTCGCGGCTTGGGCGTACTGCTTGAGCAGCTGGTTCACGTCGAAGACCTGCACGCCGGAACCGCGGGCGATCCGCTCGCGGCGCGCGCCGTTGATGAGCGCGGGCTTCGCGCGCTCCTTGGCCGTCATCGACCTGATGATGGCTGCGGTGCGGTCGAGGGCGCCCTCATCGATCTCGACGTCGCGAAGCTCCTTGAGGGCGCCAGAGCCGGGCAGCATCGCGAGGATGTCGCGCATCGAGCCCATCTTGCGCACCTGCATCAGCTGTGCGAGGAAGTCGTCGAGCGTGAACTTGGAGGAACGGAGACGCTCCTCCAAGGCTCGAGCGTCGTCGACGTCGACCGCTTCCTGTGCCCGCTCGATGAGAGAGACGACGTCCCCCATGCCCAGTACCCGCTTGGCGATGCGTTCGGGGTCGAAGACCTCGAGCGCGGTGACCTTCTCCCCCACGCCCGCGAAGAGGACGGGCTTGCCGGTCACAGCGCGTACCGACAGCGCGGCGCCGCCGCGGGCGTCGCCGTCGAGCTTGGTGATCACCACGCCGTCGAAGTCGACCCGCTCGGCGAAGGCGCGGGCCGAGTTCACCGCGTCCTGCCCGGTGAGAGCGTCGACGACCATGAGGATCTGGTCCGGTTTCACCGCGGCCTTGATGGCGACCGCCTCGTCCATCATCGCCTCGTCCACGTGGAGCCGGCCGGCCGTGTCTATGAGCACGACGTCGCGCATCTGCGCGACCGCTTCCTTCACTCCCGCGCGGGCGATCGCGATGGGATCGGTCCCCTCTCCGACGAAGACAGGGACGTCGATCTCCTTGCCCAGGGAGACGAGCTGGTCGACGGCGGCGGGGCGGTAGACGTCGCACGCGACCATGAAGGGTCTGCGCCCCTGGGAGCGCAGGTGCACGGCGAGCTTCGCTGTGGCGGTCGTCTTGCCGCTGCCCTGGAGTCCGACGAGCATGACGATGTTGGGCGTGCGCCCGGACAGCGCGAGACGTGACGGCGCGCCTCCGATGACGGACGTCAGCTCCTCGAGGACGATGCGCACGATCGTCTGGCCCGGCGTGAGGCTCGTCGCGACCTCCGAGCCCACGGCGCGTGCGCGCACCCGCGCGAGCAGGTCCTTCACGACGGACAGCGCGACATCGGCCTCGAGGAGCGCCATGCGGACCTCACGCAGCGCGAGGTCGACATCGGCTTCCGAGAGCTTGCCGCGGCCGGAGAGCTTGCCGATGACGGCGTTCAGACGAGCGGTGAGGTTCTCGAACACGCGCGCTCCTTCTTTCGTGCGGGGCTATGGGATGCGATCGAGGTGGCGTATCCGCGTCACCGGAGAGAAGACGGCCACCGCTCGACCGATCACCGAGCGGAGCGCGATGGGGCCGAAGAAGCGGCTGTCCGTGGAGTCGGGTCTGTTGTCCCCCATCACGAAGAGCTCGCCGGGAGCGACGACCGACGGCTCCACGATCTGCCTGTCGGGACCGATGACGGCCTCATGCGCCGCCTCGGGCTTCTCGTTCACCCACGCCCGGTCGCCGACGGTGCGGACGCTGTCCCCCGGGATCCCGACGACGCGCTTGACGAGTCTCATGGGAGTCCCGCCCTCGATCTCCTCGAAGACGATGATGTCGCCGCGTCGGGGGTCCGGGTAGCCCTTCGTGACGAGGAGCCGGTCTTCGGACAACAGCGTCGGGTCCATCGACGGGCCGTCGACCCGCGCGGTGTCGTACGCGCCGTAGAAGACCACGAGGACCAGTGCGAGCAGAGCGGTCAGCGGGAGGACGAGCAACGCGGCCTTGCGGTCTCCGATAGCCGATCTCATGAGTGTCATACGGGCTCCCGGCCGAGAAGCGCGGCGGCGAAGAGGGCCGCGTCGAATGCGCGCAGGTCGTCGACGCCCTCCCCGATGCCTATGCGGAGTATCGGCACGCCGAGCTCGCGGACGACGGCGACGGCGATGCCGCCCTTTGCGGTGCCGTCGAGTTTCGTCACGACCACTCCGTCGAGACCGAGCACCTCGTGGAACTCGCGCGCCTGGGCGAGCCCGTTCTGTCCCGTCGTGGCGTCGAGGACCAGCACGACGCGGACCGGGGCCTCACTGCGCTTGAGCGCGACGCGGTGGGTCTTGAGCAGCTCGTCCATCAGGTCCTTCGATGTGTGGAGGCGACCCGCGGTGTCGACGAGCACGAGGTCGGCACCGGACTCCGCGGCGCGCTCGAGAGTGTCGAAGACGACCGCGGCGGGATCCTCTCCGCGCGCGCGCTCGACGACGGGGACTCCCGCACGCTGCGTCCAGATGCGCAGTTGCTCGACGGCGGCGGCGCGGAAGGTGTCAGCGGAGCCGACGAGCACACAGCGGCCGGAATCCGCGGCGTCCTTCGCGAGTTTGCCGACGGTGGTCGTCTTGCCCGTGCCGTTCACGCCGACGATGAGGACCGTGACGGGCGACTCGGAGAACGCGTCGAGTGCGTCCGGGACCGTGAGCTCGCGGGCGATCTCCTCGGCGAGGCGGTCGATGACAGCCTCGGCATCCGGGAGAGCGAGCCGCGCCGCGGTGTCCTTGAGCCTCTCGACGATCCCGGTGGAGGCGGTCGCGCCCATGTCGGCCGAGATCAGCGCGTCCTCGAGGTCCTCGAAGAAGGAGGCGTCGAGATCGGGACCGCGACCGAGGAGGACGTTGAGCGAGCCCGACAGTCTCTCCCGTGAGCGACCCAGACCCTCGGCTACGCGCCTATACCACGGCTCGGGCATCGTCCGGCTCCCCTGCAGGTCTCCGATCGCGTTCGAGCCGCTGACTCACGACCTTGGTCACGCCGTCCGCCTGCATCGAGACTCCATAGAGCACGTCGGCCATCTCCATGGTCCTGCGCTGGTGGGTGACGATCACGAACTGGGTCCGGGAGCGCAGCGTGTCGACGAACGCGACGAAGCGCGTGAGGTTGGTGTCGTCGAGGGCGGCCTCTACCTCGTCGAGGACGTAGAAGGGGCAAGGCCGGGTGTGGTAGACGGCGAAGAGCAGCGCGAGCGCCGTCAGGGACTTCTCGCCGCCGGACATCAGCGACATCTTCTTGAGGACCTTCCCAGGCGGTTGAGCGACGACCTCGATGCCGGTCTCCTCGGGGTCCTCCTCGTCGGTCAGGCGCAGCGCGGCGCTGCCTCCGGGGAAGAGCAGGGAGAAGACCGCCTGGAAGTGCCGGTCGACCTCCTCGAAGGTCTCGAGGAACCGCTCGCGGATCTTGCGGTCGACCGCGGAGACGACCTTCTTCAAGGCGAGTTTGCTCGCCTGGAGGTCCTCGAGCTGTCCGCCGAGCTGGTCGCGTCTGCGTGCGAGGGCGTCGAACTCGTCGAGGGCGACCGGGTTCACGGGTCCCATGTCCGCGACACGGCGGCGAAGCTTGGCGGCTCGTTCGGCGACGGCTTCTCGATCGTCGACGGGCGGCGTCTCGAGTCCTCTCTCGAGGGGCGTGGCGAGGTCCTCGACGATCCGGCGTACCGCCGCGTCGACCTGGAGCTCCAACTGCGCCTTCTCGAGCTGCACCCGGTGAGTCGCCTCGGCCTGCTCCTCGACGCCGCCCTGGGCGTCCTTCACCGCGGTCTGCGCCGCGTGGATGGTCTCGCGCAACGATTCCGAGTCGGCGGCTTCGAAGCGGGCGCGGTCGCGGAGTCTGACCGCCCAGCCCTCGGCCACCTCGAGCAATGCGCTGAACTGGTCGTGGATCGGCTCGATGCGCGCGCGAAGCGTCTCAAGCGCCTCTTCGGTCATCTTGGAGCGGTCGACGAGCCGCGTGGACTCCGCGAGCTCGGACTGGGCCGCGGCCATGCGGCGCTTGAGGTGGACCTCGCGCTCGGAGACCGTCGCGATGTCGACCTGGCAGTGCGAGAGCCGGTCGGCGACGGCCGCCTCCTCGCGGGCGCGGTCCTCTCGCCGTTCCCTGGCGCGGTGCGCCTCCTCCTCGAGTCCCGCGTAGGTGAGGTCCGCCGCTTCGATCGCGGCGGTGAGGGACTTCTGCTGCGGTCCGTCCTTCGCCGTCCGGTCGGTGATGGCGCTTCCCCGCGCCTGCAGCGTCTTGGCCTCGGCGTCGAGGTCCGTGAGACCCTGCTCGAGCCGTCCGAGTTCCTCGCGAAGCGACTCGCTCTCGCCAGCCAGGGCCGCCAGACGCTGTCCGACCTCGAGCGCGTCCTGCTGTGCGGCCGCGACGGCATCCTCGGCCTCCGCGGCGGCGGACTCCGCCTCTCCGACGGTGGCCGTGCACGCCTGGAGGGAGTCGCGCAACTCGTTGATGCGGCGCTTGCGCGCGAGCACACCGGAGCCGGCGTCCGACTGAATACCGACCGTCACCTTCCCGTTCGGCCACACCACGTGTCCGTCGCGCGTGACGGCACGGGTCCCCGCCTGCGGAGTGCGGCGCAGCGCCTCGGAGAGCGTGTCGACCGCGACGGCGTCGCCGAGGAGCGCCTCGACCGCCGGGCGGATCTCTTCGGGGCAGTGCACGAGGCCGGAAAGACGTGCGCCGGCAGGCTTCGCGACTTCCGGGAGGGAGGAGAGCGGAAGCACCGAGACGTCCCCCGCCCCGTCGGAGGTCAGATGGGAGACGAGGTCCTCGGCGTCCTGGGGCGTGCGGACGATCACGCAGTAGAGATCGGGCCCGAGCGCGCGCTCGACCGCCTGCTCGTGTCCCGTCTCGACTGTGATCAGGTCGGAGAGGATGCCGACGACCCCGTGGAGCTCCCGTTCCTTCGCGAGCACCCATGCCAGCGCCGGCGAGGCCGTCTCGAACGCGCGATCGACCTCCTCGAGACCGAGCGTCTCGGCCCGCATGGCCGCGAGCGCGTCCCGGCGGGAGTCGAGGTCGCGGCGCCGGGACTCGAGAACACGGACACGGCGGTCGACGTCCGACTCGGCGAGGGCGAGCTCCTTGCGCGACCTCGCGAGGGCCGCGTCGAGTTCCTGCGCTCTCGTGCGGCGGGCAGAGAGGGCTGCGGCGGCCGTCGCTCGCTGGGTGCGGACGGTCTCGAGCCTCGAGGCGACGACCTCCGACTCGAGGGCGAACGCGGCGAGCGCCTGCTCGACCTTGGCGAGGTCGGCCCGTGCGTCGTCGGCCTCCTTGCGCGACCGGCGGATCGCCGCGTTGAGACCGGCGAGTTCCTCTTCCGCGGCGATTCGGTCCTTCCTGGCGGCCTCGGATTCGCGTCGCAGATCGCCGAGCGTCGCATAGTGGGCCCTCAGGGCGGCGTCGGCGGCGGCGCGGTCCGCGGCGAGCTGGTCGACCTCGCCGGTGCGGGAGGTGAGGGACGTCTGAGCGCGATGGACCGTCCCGCGCAGCTCCGAGAGGCGGGAGACGAGGTTCTTCCCCTTCTCCTCGAGAAGGAGGAGCCCTGAATTGAGGCGCTCGAGGACCGACTGCAGGCGTCTGCGCTGCTCCCCGAGGTCCCCGACGAACAGGCCCTTCGCCTCCAGCAGCGACTGGAACTTGGAGAGCTCCCGCTCCTTCTCCTCGAGACGGTACCTTGCGAGTTCGATCTCGGCGGACGCCTCGTTCTCGCGCTTCTCGAGACCCTCCCAGCGACCGCGCAGGGCCCTGAGGTCGTCGATCGCGAGGGCGAGATCGAGGTCGCGCAACTCGTCCGAGAGCTCGCGATGGCGGCCCGCCTTGTCCGCTTGACGCTGGAGGGGTCGGAGCTGACGGTCGATCTCCGCGATGACGTCCCGCGCGCGCTCCATGTGGACGTCCATCGATGTCAGCTTGCGCAGCGCCCGTTCCTTGCGCTTCTTATGCTTGAGGACCCCGGCGGCCTCCTCGATGAGAGACCGGCGGTCCTCCGGGCGTGAGCTGAGGATCTCGTCGATGCGGCCCTGGCTGATGATCGAGTGCGTGTCGCGGCCGAGTCCCGTGTCGTGGAGGAGGTCGTGGACGTCCATGAGGCGACAGGGGCTTCCGTTCACGAGGTACTCGCTCTCGCCGCTGCGGTACATGCGGCGGGTGACGACGACCTCCGAGAACTCGAGCGGGAGGCTTCCGTCGGTGTTGTCCAGCACGAGGTCGACCTCGGCGACGCCGACCGCCTGACGTCCGGAGGACCCGGCGAAGATGACGTCTTCCATCGCGGCACCGCGCAGCGCCTTGGCGGATTGCTCGCCGAGGACCCACAGGACGGCGTCGGAGATGTTGGACTTGCCCGAGCCGTTCGGACCGACGACGACGGTGACGCCCGGTTCCAGGGAGAGCTTCGTGCGGTCCGCGAACGACTTGAAGCCCTTGAGCGTGAGGGACTTGAGGTGCAACGCTCCCCTTCCTCGGCGTGCTGCGTCACGGGCGTGCAAGCGCGGACTATGCTACCACAGCGCGCGCCGCCGGCCGCCTTGCGAAGACGTCCCGTTCAGGGTCGGTCGCTGCCGCCGTCGAGAGCATGCAGCGCCGCCGCGGCAGCCGAGCGTTCGGCGTCCTTCTTGCTCCTGCCCTCGCCCCGCCCGAGCACGGTGCCGTCGCGCGAGACCTCGGCGGTGAAGACACGGTCGTGATCCGGTCCGTCGAAGTCCACATGACGGTACTCGGGGATGGACCCGCCTGAGACCTGCAGGCGCTCCTGCAGGAGGCTCTTCGGGTCTTCGAGGGTGTCGAGTCCTTCGGGGGAATCCAGCCTGTCGCCGAGGAGCCTCCTCACGACGACGCGCGCCTGCGCAAGGCCCGCATCGAGGTAGACCGCGCCCACGAGGGCTTCGAGGGTGTCCTCGAGGACTCCCGCGACCCGGCGTTCGTCGGAGAGGTCGATGCCCTCACCCGTCGATATCGCGTCGCCGAGGCGCGCCTCGGAAGCGGCGGCCGCCAGCGAGCGGCCGGAGACCAGAGCGATCGTGCGCTTGGTGAGTTCGCCCTCCGCCACGTCCGGGAAGGTGGCGTAGAGGTGTTCCGAGACCACGAGCCGCAAGACCGCGTCCCCGAGGAACTCGAGTCTCTCGAATTCCGACTTCTCGCGCGAGTCGTCTCGCGAGGAGGGATGGGTGAGGGCGGCGCGGAGCAGCTCCGTGTCGGTGAAGGTCACGCCGAGAGCGAACTCGGCGTGAGCGAGGCGCGGCGTCTCGTCGCTCATGGCCGGGAGCGGCCGAGCACGATCGTGGCGTTGTGGCCGCCGAAGCCGAACGAGTTGCTCATCGCGACGTCGACCGCTGCCTTGCGGGCCACGTTCGGGACGTAGTCGAGGTCGCAGACGGGATCGGGGTCGGTCAGGTTGATCGTCGGAGGCAGGACGCCCTCCTCGATGACCCTGACACATACGGCGGCTTCGACCGCGCCGGCTCCGCCCAGCAGATGGCCCATGACCGACTTCGTCGAACTCACCGGAGGTACGCTTTCGCCGAAGACGGCCTTGAGCGCGATCGTCTCGCACGCGTCGCCCTGCTCCGTCGACGTCCCGTGGGCGTTCACGTAGCCGACGGCCTCGCGCTCGAGACCGGAGTTCTCCAGCGCGTGGACCATCGCGCGCCTGGCGCCGTCTCCGTCGGGGGCAGGCGCGGTGATGTGGTACGCGTCGGCGGAGGCGCCGTATCCCAACACCTCGGCGCGGATCCGCGCGCCGCGCGCCCGTGCGTGCTCGAGTTCCTCGAGGACCAGCACGGCTCCGCCCTCTCCGATGACGAACCCGTCCCGGCCTGCGTCGAACGGGCGCGATGCGAGCTCGGGCTCGTCGTTGCGGGTGGAGAGGGCGCGCGCGGAGGCGAAACCCGCTAGGCCCAGTGGGGTGACTCCCGCGTCGAAACCGCCCGCGACGACGACGTCCGCGGCGCCGCGGCGTATCGCCTCGAGAGCCTCGCCGATGGCGTGCGTGCCGGTGGCGCAGGCGGACACGGGGGCGTAGTTGATGCCCTTCGCTCCGAAGCGGATCGAGATGTGCCCGGCGGCGAGGTCGATGATCATCATCGGGACCAGGAATGGGCTGACGCGCGTGGGTCCGCGCTCGAGGAGCACAGCGGTCTGCTCCTCCATCGTGAACAGGCCGCCTATACCGGAGCCCACGATGACGCCTACACGATCGGCCTCGTCGGGGTCGATCTCGAGCATACCGGCGTCGGCCATAGCTTCGTCGGCCGCGACGACGGCGAACTGCTGGAAGCGGGACATCCGCCGGGCCGACTTCGGGTCGATCGAGCCGCCGGGATCGAAATCGTCCACGCAACCGGCGAAGCGCACGGAGTGCTTCGAGGCGTCGAACAGGGTGATCGGGCCGATGCCGGAGCGGCCCGCTGAGACCGAGTCCCACATGGCCTGCACGCCGACGCCGACCGGCGACACCACGCCCATCCCAGTGACGACGACCCGCCTCATGTCGTTCCCCCCTACGCCGCGCGCCATTCGGCCTCGAGCCGCTTCATCAGCTCGGCCACGGTCGGGATGTCGTGGATCCGCGTCACGGACATCCCCGAGAAGACGAGCCCGTCCGTGACGTCCCCCTGCTGCGCGGAGATGAGCCTGTCCATGATGCAGTACTCCTTGCCGCATACCTTGAGGCAGGAGATGCATCGAGGGATCTCAGGAGCATCGCCTGCCGCGAGACGATCGGTGAGGACGTTGCGCAGCGCCCTGCCGGGAAGGCCGACAGGGCTTCGGATGATCACGATGTCCTCTTCGGTCGCCGCGACGTAGCGCGCCTTGAAGGCGTCGGGTGCGGACGACTCGACCGTCGCCGCGAAACGGGAGCCCATCTGGACGCCGGATGCGCCTGCTGAGATGACCCGCTTGATGTCGGCGCCGGTGCATATGTTGCCCGCCGCGATGACGGGGAGGTCCACGCTGGCGATGATGCGCGGCAGCAGGTCTTCCACCGATTCGTCCGTACCGAGATGGCCGCCCGCCTCGACGCCTTCGACGACGACGGCGGTAGCGCCGAAACGCTGGGAGAGGCGCGCGACGCGCTCGGATCCCACTATCGGAACGATGGCGACCCCGGCGTCGTGGCACCACGTGAATACGTCACGTGAGAACCCTGCACCGGCGATGACGAGATCGATGCCTTCCGCGATCGCGGTCTGGACGAGCTCCTTGAACCGGCGGACGGCGACCATGACGTTCACGCCGATGACGCCGTCGGTCGCCGCGCGAGCTTCGCGGATGTTGCGTGCGAGCTCGTCAGGCTCGAGACCCGAGCCGGCGATGATGCCGATCCCTCCGGCGTTGGCCACCGCTGCGGCGAGCGGCGCCAGCGAGATGCGCACGGCCATGCCGCCCTGGATGATGGGCAGCCGGGCGGTGTGGGTGCCTATTGTGAGCTGCGGGAGGTCCATTCTCGCCTTCCGGTCGAACGGACCCCTCCGGCGGGCCTTCCGCCGGAGGGGCGCCGGTTGCTCGATCTCACGCGTTCGCGGCGATGTACTCGACGGCATCGCCGACGGTCTTGATGCCCTCGGCCTGCTCGTCGGGGATCGAGATGCCGAACTGCTCCTCGAGCGCCATGACGAGCTCGACGATATCGAGCGAGTCGGCGCCGAGATCGTCGACGAACGATGCCTCCTCGAGGACATCGTCCTCCTCGACGTTGAGCTGGTCGACGATGACGGCCTTCACCTTATCGAAGATCTCCTCAGCGTCCATTGGTCGCTACACCTCCCCTCCCGGTCGCGGTACGTACGGTCGATGGGCAGTGCCGCTCACGCGAAGGTCATCCCGCCGTCGACGGCGAGCACCTGGCCCGTGACATATGCGGCCTCGTCGGACGCGAGGAAGGATACCACGGCGGCGACGTCCTCGGGACCGCCGAACCTCCCCATGGCTATCGTGGCGCGTGCCGCCTCGCGAACGGCTTCCGGAAGCTTCGCGGTCATGTCGGTCTCGATGAAGCCCGGAGCCACCGCGTTCGCTCTGACTCCTCGCCCTGCGAGCTCGCGGGCGGTCGTCTTCGTGAGGCCGATGACCCCCGCCTTCGCGGCGGAGTAGTTCGCCTGGCCGGCGTTGCCCATGATACCCACGACCGAGGCGATGTTCACGATCGAGCCGTGCCGGGCCTTCATCATCACCTTCGCGGCGGCCCTGGTCATGTTGAAGACCCCCGTGAGGTTCGTCGAGATGACCGCTGCCCAGTCCTCGTCGGACATGCGGACGATCAACCCGTCACGCGTGATGCCCGCGTTGTTCACGAGTACGTCGATGGCGCCGAGTGCCTCGACACAACCGCTGACGACGGCCTCACAGTCCGCGGGCGACGTGACGTCACCGGGGAGCGCCACGGCACGCACGCCGCTGTCGGTCAACTCGCGCGCCAACTCCTCAGCCTCGTCCTTCAGCGTCGGATAGTAATTCACGCACACGGAGGCGCCCTCTGCCGCGAGCTTGCGCGCGATGGCGGCTCCGATGCCGCGCGACGCGCCAGTGACGAGCGCGACCTTCCCTTCCAGATCAGACACCGAGACCGACCTCCTCGAGGACCGGGCCGACCCCGTCGGCCTCGACGGACAGGAACAACGGGACCTCCGTGCCACGGGCGAGGCCCTTGAGCACAGCACTCGGGCCGCACTCGACCACGACGTCGACACCGGAGTCCGACAGCATCGCGACGGTCTCGGTCCAGCGGACCGGCTCGACCATCTGCCTGGCCAGACGCTCGCGCAGAACGGCGCCGGACGTCGCCGGCACAGGATTCGAGTTCGGCACGACGGGGATGCGTGCGTCCGCGAAGTCGGCACCGCCGAGCAGGTCCGCGAAGGCAGCGGCGGCCGACGCCATGAACGGGCTGTGGAACGCGCCCCCGACGCGCAACGGCACCACCCTGCGCGCCCCCGCTGCCGTCAGCGTATCACCCGCCCGGGCCACGCCCTCGACGGAGCCCGAGATCACCGTCTGGACCGGCGAGTTGTCGTTCGCGACGTATACGTCCTCGAGCCCCTGGATGGCCGTGACCACCGCATCGCGCCCGAGCCCGAGGACCGCAGCCATCGTCCCGGGGCTCGTGAGGGCCGCCTCGGACATGAGACGCGATCGCTGGACGACCAGGTCGAGACCGGCTTCGACCGAGAAGACGCCGACGATCGAGAGGGCCACGATCTCGCCGAGGCTGTGTCCGGCGACGAAGCAGGGTGTGACCCCCGAATCGAGGAGGGCTCTGCCCCACGCCCAGTCGGTGAGGTACAGGAGCGGTTGCGCGATGCGCGTATCGGTGAGGTCGCCGTCGGATCCTGAAGCCGCGACGGAGCGCAAGGGAAGACCCGAGAGCGCTTCGGCGGCGTCCAGAAGGCGGTCCATGTCCTCCGTCTCCGGGACGGAGTCGAGCATGCCGGGGCGCTGGGCTCCTTGGCCGGGGAAGACGAGCGCGACGCGAGGTCCCATCGACGCGCTCAGTCCGCCAAGGCGCACAGGCGCCTCATGATGGACTGAGCCTCCGCGACCATCTCCGATACGATCTCGGCGGCGGGCTGCTCGCGGTCGACGAGGGCCGAGCACTGGCCCGCCATCACGGAGCCCATCTCGACGTCGCCCTCGCGCATGCACAGCGCGAGCTTGCCCTCACCGAGCCTCTCGATCTCATCGACCCGGTTCTCGCGATCGAGTTCCTCGAGGATCCTGGTCAGCTTGTTCTTCAAGACCCGCACGGGGTGGCCCGTGGAGTAACCGGTGACGACGGTGTCGCGGTCGCGTGCCTTGAGGACGCGCTGCTTGACCGCCGGATGGATCGTGCACTCGGTCGCGCACATGAAGCGGGTCCCTACCTGCACGCCTTCGGCGCCCAGCGAGAACGCCGCGGCGATGCCGCGGCCGTCGGCCACTCCACCCGCGGCGACCACGGGGACGGACACCGCGTCGACGAGCTGAGGGATGAGCACCATCGTGGTGAGATCGCCGATGTGCCCGCCCGCCTCCATGCCTTCACCGATGACAGCGTCGGCGCCGATCGCCTCGAGGCGCTTCGCCAGCGCCACGCTCGGAGCGATCGGAAGCACCTTGATGCCGCGCTCCTTGAAGGAGGGCATGTACTTGCCCGGGTTTCCCGCGCCGGTGGTGACGGCGTGAACGCCCTCCGCGAGGACCATGTCGACCAGGTCGTCGATGTGCGGTGTGAGGAGCATGAGATTGACGCCGAAGGGCCGGTCGGTGAGCGCCTTGGCGGAACGTATCTGATCGCGGAGCACGTCGGTCGGCATGTGTCCCGCGCCGATGACGCCGAGGCCTCCGGCCTCGCTGACCGCCGCGGCGAGCTCCGCCGTCGCGGTCCAGGCCATGCCGCCTTGGATGATCGGGTGCTCGATCTCCAGGGTGTCCGTGAGCCTGGTTCGCAAGGGCATCTAGGCGACCTCCTCGGGGGTCTTCGGGCGAGACGTCCAGCGGACCACGGCGGCTCCCCAGGTGAGCCCGGCGCCGAAACCGACGAGCACCACCACCTGACCGGGGGCCAGGTCGCCACGAGTATACAGGGCGTGCAGTGCCAGCGGTATCGAAGCCGTGGACGTGTTGCCGGTCTCCCGGATGGTGGAGACCACGCGCTCGACAGGGATGCCGAGGCGCTCCGCGATCGTGTCGATGATCCGCTGGTTGGCCTGGTGAGGCACGAGCCGATGGACGTCGGCGAGGGTGAGCTGTGAAGCCTTGAGAGCGCGCTCGACCGTACTGGGGATGACCCTCACCGCGAACTTGAAGACCTCGTTCCCGTTCATCATGAGGTACTGCTGGCCGTCCGCGAGACGCTCGGGCGTGCACGGAGCCGCGGAGCCGCCGGCCGGGATCTGAAGGAGAGAAGACGCGGTGCCGTCCGCGCCGAGGTCGATGCCGAGGACCCCGGGCTCACTCGAGGCGGAGAGCACCACGGCGCCGGCACCGTCCCCGAAGAGCACGCACGTGGCGCGGTCGGTGAAGTCGACGTGTCGAGTGAGTGCGTCGGCGCCCACGACGAGAACGGTCCTCGCCCGCCCGGACTCGATGGCGGAAGCTCCGACCTGCAACGCGTAGACGAACCCGGTGCAGGCGGCGTTCACGTCGAACGCCGGGCAATCGAGGCCGATCTTCGCCGCGGCCAGGCACGCCGAGGACGGGAAGATCATGTCCGGGCTCGAAGTTGCGAGCACGAGGAGATCGACGTCGGCCGGCGCTATCCCGGCGTCGGCGAGAGCGTCGGTCGCGGCATGTGCCGCGAGGTCCGAAGTGGCCTCGTCATCGGCTGCGAGACGCCTCTCGCTGATGCCCGTCCTGCTGAGGATCCACTCGTCGGAGGTGTCCACCATGCCTTCGAGGTCGGCGTTGGTGAGACGCCTGGTCGGCAGGTACGCCCCGACACCCGATATGGCGGCGGATGGCATAGGTGAAGGGACTCCTCATGACGGCTGCCGGGCCGCGCGCCGAAGAGAAGGACGTCTCCCGGCGCGGGGTGGCGAGTAGTCTACACGGTTCCCGTCGGGCGTGGAAGCGAGTCCGGATCTCCCGTCGCCAGCGCTCCCGAGATGAGATCGGTGAGACCGCCGCGGACGGACGTGGCGCAGACTCGGAGGGCGGCCGCGACCGCGTCGGCGGTGGAGCCTCCGTGTCCGATCACGCAGACACCGCGTACTCCGAGCAGTGGCGCGCCTCCGTAGGTGTCCGGGTCGAGCCTGCGCTTGAGCGATGCCAGGGACGGACGCAGCACCAGCGCCGCGAGCCTATCGATCGGCCGGGCCGAGATCGCCGCGCGCACTTCGCCCAGGAGGGTCTCGGAGAGTCCCTCCATCAACTTGAGGCACACGTTGCCCGTGAAGCCGTCGGTGACCACGACGTCCGCCATGCCGCGGGGCAGGTCCCGTCCCTCGATGTTCCCGACGAACCCGGACAGACCGTTCGCCATCAGGGCGTGAGCATCTTGGGCCAGCATGGAGC
This sequence comes from Coriobacteriia bacterium, assembly GCA_041658765.1. Lineage (NCBI taxonomy): Bacteria > Bacillati > Actinomycetota > Coriobacteriia > Coriobacteriia bacterium. The sequence continues at coordinate 161,381 of JBAZZO010000002.1, forward strand.
CCTTCGTCTCCTCCTCTCCGATGTTGAGGAGACCGGCGCGCGGGTGTTCGACCCCGAGGGCGGCTCGCGCATATGCGATCCCCATGTGCGCGAACTGGAGGAGATGCTCGGGTTTGCAGTCCGCGTTCGCGCCGACATCCAGCAGGACGCACGGAGCCGACGCGGCCGGGAAGACCGTCGCGATCGCCGGTCGCGACACGCCGGGGATCCGTCCGAGCACGAGGGTGGCCGCCGCCATGACTGCGCCGGTGTTGCCGGCAGAGAAGAAGGCGGCCGCTCGTCCCTCCTTCACGAGGCGGCATCCCGCGACGATCGAGGAGTCGGGCTTCCCCCTCACTGCCTGTGCGGCGTGCTCCCCCATCCCGATCACGGAATCGGCATGCACGGCCTCGCAGCGCGCGTGCGACTCGGCGAAAGGTCCCACCACATCGTCGGTCCCGACCAGAAGGACGTGGAGGTCGGGATCGGCGACGAGCGCCGAGGCGACGCCGTCGAGGACCGCGCGCGGCGCGGCGTCCCCGCCCATCGCGTCGACCGCGACGAAGACCCTGCGATCCTGGCTCCCAGCGCCTGTCACGAGACCCCGCACGCGCGCAGGAGACCGTCCACGTCGATGTTGCGCGAGAAGAGGTCCTCGATGCGAGCGACCTTCCGGGGGTCGTGGAGACGCGAATGGCCGAAGAGGGACTCGAGCCGCTCGACGGCGCTCAGCGTGTCCATGTCGACCAGTAGCATCGGCACGCTGAGTTCGTCCGCGCGTGCGAGCACCAGCGAGCTGGGGGCCATGTTCCCTGTCAGCACGACGCAACGCGTGTTCGTCTCGAGCGCGGCGAGCTGCACGTCGGCGCGGTCCCCGCCCGTCACTACCGCCTTGCGGGCCTTGCGCCGGAAGAAGGTGAGCGCTTTGTCCTGGCCCATCGCGCCGACCATGAAGGACTCGACCGGTTCGTCGAGACGTTCTTCGGCGCAGAGTACGGTCGCGGCGAGGGAGTCCGCGATCTCGCCCACGGTCACCGTCGCCAGGGCCGTGTCCCATGGGAGCACCCCGAAGACCGGGATCCCTCGAGTCGCCAGGAAGGGGCGCACGTGGTCGGCGACGAAGTCCGCGTGAGCCTCGTGCACGAGATTGACGACGACACCGGCGAGGCGGTCTCCCATGCAGTCCTTCACTCCGAGGACGTCGTCGGGCAGGTCGGCGCCGTCGGGATGGTAGACCAGGATGACCCGTGCGTCGAGGATATCGGCGATCGAGCACGCGGACAGTCCGGCGGACATCCCGTTGTGGACCGTGCTGGGTCCCTCGACGACGACGGTTTCGCGACCGTCGGCGCATACGGCGAAATCCTCGAGAACGCGGTCGGCCAGGTCTTCGGTCCGCCGGTCGAGCACCCCCTCGATCGCGGCACGGGTCTTCACGAAGGTGCAGACCCTCTCGATCGGAGCCGGGCGCTGAAGGCGGGCGTTCATGTATGCCGCGTCCTTGTCCGTGGTGAGTCCGTCGATGACGATCGGAAGAGCGCCCCAAGGCTTGTAGTAGCCGACGGAACCTCCTCGGCGGGAGATCTCGTCGATGAGGCACGCGCAGATGCTGCTCTTACCCGAGTACGACGCGGTCGAGATGACGAGAAGAGCGCCCATACTAGCCTCCGATCCCGATCCTAACGTCGACGGCGAGGGCCCCGCCGCCACCATCCTGGACGATGAGAGGGTTGATATCCAGTTCCACGATGTCCTCGAAGTCGACGACGAGCGCCGAGACGCGCACGATGACATCGATCACGGCGTCGATGTCCGCCGGCCGGGCTCCCCTCGTGCCGCGCAAGAGGCCGTACGCCCGGATCTCGGTCAGCATCTCCCGCGCTTCCGCCTCGGTGACGGGGCAGAGGCGGAAGGCGACATCCTTGAGCACCTCGACGTAGATGCCACCGAGACCGGCCATGAGGACGGGACCGAACTGCGGATCCCTCCGTACTCCGACGATCACCTCACGGCCGGCGGGCGCCTGACTCTGTACCGTCACGCCCCAGACGTGTGCCTCCGGTATGAGCCGGCGGGCGTTCGACGTGACTTCGTCGTAGGCCGTCGCGAGGGCGGTGGCGTCGCCGACACCGGTACGGATGCCGCCGATGTCCGATTTGTGGAGTATGTCCGGGCTCGCGATCTTGACGACGACCGGATACCCGATCTCGTCGGCGATGCGGAGCCCTTCCACCAGGTCCCGAGCGGTGCTTCCAGCGGGGATCGGGATCCCGTATGCCTCGGCCACGCGTGCGGCCGACCTCTCCGTGATGAAGGTCCTTCCGGCTGCACGCGCGTGAGCGATGGTCTCGCGCACCAGCGGTACATCGCCTTGGATCGAGGTCCGGACCGAGGCCGGTGCGCGTCGTCGTCCGGCATGATGGACCATCGCGGCTAGGACGGAGATTGCCTGCTCGGGGAAGGCGAGAGCGGGTATGCGGCTCTCGAGCAGCACCGCTTTGCCTGCGGACACCGACTCGCCACCCATGAAGCAGGCAAGGGTGGTCTTACCTGAGGCGGAGGCTGCTGCGGCCAGGGCGTGCGCGGTCTCGACGGGTCGCGTCGGCGCCTGCGGGGTCAACACCACGAGGAGCGTGTGGACATTCGGGTCCGCGAGGAGGACGGATGCCGCGGCTGCGTAGCGCGACTCGTCGGCATCGCCGAGCACGTCGACGGGATTGTACGGAGACGCGGCAGCCGGGAGCGCGGAACGCAACGCATCGATCGTGCGTCTATCGAGCGAAGCGAGAGACAGTCCGCGGGACACGCACGCGTCCGTCGCCACGATCGCGGGACCTCCCGCGTTCGTGAGGATCGCGACGCCGTCCCCTCGCGGAAGCGGCTGCATCGAGAAGCCTACCGCGATGTCGGTGAGTTCCTCCACGGTGGCGGCGCGGATGACTCCCGCCTTCAGGAAGGCCGCGGTGTAGGCCGCCTCGGAGCCTGCGAGACTCCCGGTATGCGAGGAGACGGCGCGGGCGCCGGCGTCCGAGCGGCCGGCTTTGAGGACGACGAACGGCTTGCGCGCGGTGAGCGCGATCGCGGCCTCGACGAACGCGGCCCCGTCGGCGACCGACTCGAGGTAGGCGGTCACGACGCTCGCCGTGCCGTCTTCGGTCCACGCCCGGATGAGGTCGACCTCGTCGATGTCGGCCTTGTTGCCGAGCGACACGAACGCCGATATCCCGATCCCCTCCCCTGCGAGACGGTCGAGCATCGCCGTACCGAGGGCTCCGGACTGGGACATGAACGCGATGGAGCCGGGTCCGGGGACGACCCGGGCGAACGAGGCGTTCAGGCGGGAGTGCGGCGCGACCAGGCCGAGACAGTTCGGCCCGAGGATCCTCAAGCCTAGGCGATGAGCGGATGCGACCAGTTCGCGCTCGGCGGCGGCGCCCTGTGGACCGATCTCCTTGAAGCCCGCTGAGAGGACGATGATCGCCGTGCAACCGGCCTCGGCGCAGTCATCGAGGACGCCCAGCGCGGCGGCGGCGGGGACGACGACCACGGCGAGATCCACCGGGCGCGGAACGTCGCGTACCGTCGCGTAGCAGTGGTGGCCGTGGACCTCGTCGGCATTGGGGTTGACCGGATAGACCGGTCCAGGGAATCCGCCTGCGAGGATGTAGTCGAAGACGGCATGACCGACCTTGGTCTCCTCGCGAGCCGCTCCGACGACAGCCACGGCCCGCGGGGCGAAGAACGCGTCGAGCTCGCGCACGTCTCCCCCTCCCGCCGGCGCGGCGCCGGACCGAAGCCTATTCGGTCTCGACTATCTCCTTACCGTCGTAATACCCGCAAGAGGGGCAGACGCGGTGGGGCAGCTTGGGTTCGTGGCACTGCGGGCAGGTCGACTTCGCGGGTGCGCTGAGGTCGTGCGTAGCGCGGCGGCTGTCGCGTACCGCGCGGGAGGTCTTTCGCTTGGGAACGGGCATCGGGGCGGTCGCTCCTTCCTTGAGGCGCCTGGTCGCGGCGCCGGTGACGACGATATCGGCGTCCGCGTGAGCGGACACGCCACGGCATGATAGCACACCGGACTAGGCAGTCGTCCTCACAGCGGAGCGCATCCGCACGGGTCGACGTTGCGATCGGCGCCGCAGGAGGGACAGATCCCGGCACAGTCGTGGTCGTGCAGCGGTGCGAACGGGATCTCGAGGGTAAGAGCGGCTCGTATCGCCGGGAGGATGTCGACCCGCTCACCGACGATGAACTCGTAGTCCTGCTCCTCGGGAAGTTCGGCTTCGCGCCCCGGGAAGACGTAGAACCCTTCCACGGGGGCGTCGAGGGTGAGTTCGAACGGGATGAGGCAGCGCATGCACTCGGCTCTCACGACGGCCTGAGCTCGTCCCGCTAGGACGAAACCCGCTCCCGTGTTCGTCAAGGAGACCTGCACGTCGACGAGGCCATCGATCTCGTACGGCTCGTCGATCGTGCCGAGGGGCTCGATCGCGAAGGAGTCCTCGATCTCGATGGACGCCCCGAGGTCCTCGAGGATCTCTCTGATCTCGACGGGGACCGCGGCTCCCACCGCCATGGTCAGCTCCGCTGGCTGGACTTGCCCTGAAGCCGGTCGCGACCGCGCTGTACGGCGGTGAGCAGCTTCCCCAGGTTGACCTCGAGGTTGGCGAGCATCTCGTCGGCGTAGTCCTCTGCGCCGAGGCGTATCTCTCGCTCGCGGTTGCGCGCGTCGTCGAGTATCTCGGCCGCCTGTTGTTCGGCTAGCTTGACGATCTCCTGGTCGCTGGCGAGAGCCTGCGCGCGCTCGCGCGCTTCTTCGAGGATGCGGTTCGCTTCCTTCTCCGCTTCCTCGAGCATCTCCTGGCGCTCCTTGACGATCCAGCGCGCCTGCTTGAGCTCATCGGGGAACTGAGCGCGGACCTCGTCGACGACCTCGTAGACCTTCTCCGGGTCGACGAGCTTCGCCGAAGTGAACGGCACGTTGCGACCGGAGTCTACGAGCTCCTCGATCCGGTCGATCAGGGCCATGATGTCCATCCGCGTACCTCCCTAGAGGGTCCGCTGTATGCGGCGTGCCAGCGCTTCGGCCACGGCGTCGGGCACGAGCCCGCGTACGTCGCCTCCATGCCCGCTGATCTCCTTGACGGCCGAGGAGCTCAGATACGCGTAGTCGGGGATCGACATGATGAACATCGTCTCGATCCCCGGGTCCAGTCTGTAGTTCAACTGGGCCATCTGGAACTCCCGCTCGAAGTCGGTCACTGCGCGCAGTCCCTTGATGACCACGCTCGCACCGGCTTCCTGTGCGAATTCTACGAGAAGGTTGTCGAAAGGTCGAACCGAGACGTTCCCGAGGCCGATCGTGGCCTCGCGGATGAAGGCGCAACGTTCCTCGACGGAGAAGAGCGGACCGTCGCCTTTCTCCGGATTGAGGGCGACACCGACGACCACCTCGTCGAAGAGTCCCGCCGCCCGCTCGATGATATCGAGATGGCCCGAAGTCATGGGGTCGAAAGTCCCTGGGCATATCGCGCGTTTCACGACGGGGACGAGCCCTCCCTGCGGTAGATGGATATGCCCACGCGGGTCGAACCGTAGCCACGATCCCACACCTGCGAGAACCCCTCGGGCCAGACCGGCTCCGCATGACTGCCGTGCTCGTAGACGACGAGCGCACCGTCCGTCAGGGCCCCCGACCCGGCGAGCGCCTGGAGCAGTCCCCCCACCTGGGCCGGTTCGATTCTATACGGCGGGTCGAGCAAGAGCAACGCGAACGGCGCTTCGGGCAGACGATCCCACTCGGCCAGCGAGAAGGCGTCGTCGACGACGATCGTCGATGAGTCGCCGGCGCCGAGGGCCTCCACGTTGGCCGCGAGCGACCGTCGGGCGCCAGGATCGCGCTCGACGAAGACCGCCCGGTCGGCTCCGCGCGACAGCGCCTCGAGACCCAGAGCGCCGGTTCCCGCGAACGCGTCGAGAACGGTGAGTCCGCCGAGATCGGGACCGAGTCGCGCGCACAATGCGTCGAAGACGGCCTCGCGCACGCGGTCCGACGTCGGCCGGGTGGATCGACCGTGCGGTGTCGCCAGCCTCCGTCCTCGCCACTCTCCGGCCACGATCCTCATCCGCTGCTCACCCAGGTCCATCCCTCTCGGAAACGGCGACGCACGTCGCGCAGGAGAGGCGCGTGACGCGCGTCGAGGAGGTCCGGGTCCGCCGCCACGATGGCGGCAGCGTCCTCATGCGCCGCGTCGAGGAGATCGGCGTCTCCGAGGACGGAAGCGAGCAGCAGCTCGGGCAACCCGTGCTGGCGCTCGCCGAGCACCTGTCCCTCGCCTCGAAGACGCAGGTCGGCCTCGGCGAGAGCGAACCCGTCGTCGATGGACGCGATCGCCTCCATCCGGCGACGCCCCTCGTCGGAGCGGGGGTCCGCGAAGAGCAGTGCCGCGCCTGGGTCGTCTCCGCGCCCTACCCTGCCCCGGAGCTGGTGCAGTTGCGCCAGACCGAAGCGTTCCGCGTCCTCCACGATCATCACGGTCGCATTGGCGACGTCGACGCCGACCTCGATGACCGTCGTCGCCACCAGGACGTCGACGTCGCCCGACCGGAAAGCGTCCATCACCGCGGTCTTCTCGGGTCCGCGCATCTGGCCGGTGAGCAGTCCGACACGCAGGTCGGGGAAGACTTTCGAGCGCAGCCGTCGCGCCTCGGTCACGGCCGCTCTCGTCTGTGCCGTGTCAGACTCGTCGACGAGCGCGCAGACGACGTAGGCCTGATGTCCGGAGCGGACGGCTTCCCGCACGCGTTCGTACGCCTCTGCGCGAGCCGCGCGCGGCACGACGCTCGTGGTCACCCTCCCCCGGCCCGGCCGTTCGCGTATGTAGGAGGCGTCGAGGTCGCCGTAGAGGGTGAGCGCGAGGCTGCGCGGGATGGGTGTCGCCGACATCACCAGGAGGTCGGGTGACGTGCCCTTCGAGCGGAGACCGAGCCGCTGCGCCACACCGAAGCGGTGCTGCTCGTCGACGATCGCCAGCGTCATGTGCGCGAACGAGACGCCCTCCTGGATCAGGGCATGCGTCCCGAAGACGACCGAGGCCGTCCCGTCCGCGATCGCAGCGGTCGCGATGGCACGATCCTTCGCGGCCGTAGAGCCCGTCAGGGACGTCCACGCGACCCCAGCCGCGTCCAGCAGGGGCCCGACCTTGGCGGCGTACTGCGCGGCGAGCACCTCGGTGGGGGCCATCATCGCCGCTTGCGTGCCGGTGTCGGCGGCAGCGCACAGCGCGACGGCCGCCACGACCGTCTTCCCCGTCCCTACATCGCCGAGGAGCATCCGGTTCATGGGGTGCTGCGACCGCATGTCCTTCAGGACGTCACGGGTCGCCCGCCTCTGGTCCGCGGTCAGTTCGAAGGGAAGCGCCTCCTTCAGCGAGAGGACTGCGGGACCGTCGATGCGATGACGCGTCCCGGAGTGTCCTTCCACCGCGTGACGCCGCCGGAGTGCCATCCCGATCTGTATCGTGAGCAGCTCGTCGTAGGCGAGGCGCCGTCGCGCGTCGGCGGCGTCGGCGGCGTCTTCCGGGAAATGGATCGACCTGAGGGCGCCGCGAAGCGACCGCAATGCTCGCCGCCGCCGGATCTCGACGGGGAGCGGGTCGGCCACCGAGCCATGGGAGGCGAGCGCCTCACGAACGAGACGGCGGATCCAATTGGAGCTCAGACCCTCGGTCGCGCGGTGTACGGGCAGGATCCGACCGAGCGTCTCAGCCTCCACTCCCTCGGACGGCAGCTTCTCGAAGAACGGCGCGCGCATCTGCTTGAAGCCGTACTCGATCGCGACCGTGCCTGCCACAGCGATGCGTTCGCCCTCGCGCAATCGGCCGGAGACGTAGGGCTGGTTGAACCACACCGCGAGAAGCACCCCGGTAGCGTCGACGACGCCGACCTCGGTGACCGTCAGTCGTGGTCGGGGATGCTTCACGACCACGGAGTGAACGGTGCCGACGACCGTCACGTCCTCACCTGGGCGCAGGTCGGCGATGGATCGCGAGACGCTGAGGTCGAGATACCTATGCGGATAGTGTCGCAGCAGGTCGTCGACCGTGGCGACACCGAGACGCCCGAACGCCTGCGCGCGCGTCCTGTCGACCAGGCGCACGGTGGCCACGGGGTCGTCGAGACTCGTCGTCGCAAAGACCCTCGCTGGGATGGCGGGGCCTGCTTGGCCCACGGCCGTCACCCCAGCGGGTGGTACGCCACGCCGACGGCGCCGGGACCCGCGTACGTTCCCATGACCGCGCCGAGGGCGCCTGAAGTGACGAAGTCGTAGTCCGCGCCGGCGGCGTCCAGCTCCGCGCGCAACTCGTCCGCCTTCTCGGGGCGATCGGCGTAGAGCATGGCGAGGCGCACTCGTCCGATCCGGCGCGTCTCCGCAGCCACGTGCGCGGCGAGTTCGACGTACGCCTTCCGTGTCCCCTTGACCTTCTTGAACGGCTCGATGATGCCGTCGGAGTTGAAGACGAGGATGGGCTTGATGTTGAGGACCGATGCCGCCAGGCCTGTCGCCTTGCCCGCGCGTCCCCCCTTCACCAGGTAGTCGAGGGTGTCGAGGATGAAGAAGAGCCTGGTGGACACCGCCGTGGCGGAAGCCGTCGCCTCGACGGCCGCTGCGTCGCCACCAGCGTCGCGCGCCTCGACCGCTGCGAGCACCACGAGGCCGGTCGCTTGGCTCACCGTGCGGGTGTCCACGACTCGCACCGGCACAGGGGAATCGGCTGCGGCCAGCGTCGCCGAGTCGAACGTCCCCGAGAGCGCCGAGGTCAGGTGGATGGAGACGATCTCCTCGACGCCGGAGGCCGCGAGGTCCGCATACACGCTCGCGAAGTCCGCCGGCGAGGGTTGCGATGTCTTCGGGAGCGCGGGCGCGGAGACGAGACGCTTGTAGAAGTCCTCGACGGACATGTCGATCCAGTCGCGGTACGTCTCATCGCCGAAGAGCACCTTGAGGGGCACCATGGTCACATCGTGCCGGGCGAACCACTCCGGACCCAGGTCGCAAGTGCTGTCACACACGATCCCGACTGAAGCCATCGGTTCCGCCTCTCGAGAAGTCACTCCACGGCCATGATGAGCGGGTAGAGCGGTTGTCCGCCGCGATGGGACTCCACGTCCAGTCCGGGATGCGCGGCCTCCAAGCGGTCGGTGATCGCGGCGAACGTGTCGTCGTCCAGATCCTCCCCTGCAAGGAGCGTGAGCGTCTCAGCGCCGGGCGCGAGGGTGTCCAGCAGGCGAAGGCTCACGTCGGTCAAGTCGTCGCCGACAACGACGATCTCGTGTTCGGCGATCCCGATGACTTGGCCGGCGGTGATGCGACCGATCGCCGCGGACGAGTCCTTGATGGCGGTGGTGACCTCGCCGGTGCGCACTAGGGCCGCAGCGTCGGTCATCGCGGCGACGGCATCCGCCAGCGGCGACGAGTGATCGAACGCGAGCATCGCCGAGAAGGCCTGGGGCACAGAGGTCGTCGGGACTACGCCGACCGCCCTGGAGCACACACCGACGACCTGCTGGGCGGCGAGCAGGATGTTGCGATTGTCGGGCAGCAGGACGATGGCCTGCGCCGGGACGGATTCGCACGCTGCGAGCAGTTCGGCCGTGGAAGGGTTCATGGTCTGTCCGCCCGAGACGACGACATCGACCCCCAGGCTGACCAGGATATCCCGAAGACCGTCTCCCGCCGCGACCGCGACGACCCCCAGCCGCGGCTCATCGGGGCGAGAAGGCCCTTGCGAGATGCCGCGGGACCGTTCGGCGGTCTGACGGCGCATGTTGTTCACGTGGACCTCGGCGACCTCGCCCAGCGACGTCGCCCATGCCAGGACGCCGGCCGGGTCGTCGGTGTGGACGTGGATCTTCATGGTGTCTCCGTCACCGACGACCAGTTCGGACCCGCCGCTGGCGGCGATGCGGTCGAGGACGGTGTCGCGGTCCGCCTCAGCGCCGAAGAGGAGGAACTCGGTGCAGTAGAGGTACTCGTCGTCGTCCCAATCGTCCGACGGAGCGACCGTGAGCGTCGCCTGGGCGAGGGCTACATCGATCTGTCTGACGTCGACACCCTCGAGGGCGGCACAGAAACCTTCGGCGAGCACCGCGAGACCGAACCCGCCGGCGTCCACGACGTTGTTCTCCTTGAGCACCGGAAGAAGGTCCGGGCTACGACGCACCGACGCCCACGCTTCGTCACGGACCGCATCCAGCACCGTCTCGAGGTCGGCGCCCGCGCCGACCGAAGCTTCGGCCGCATCGGCGGCGTCACGCAAGACGGTCAGCATCGTCCCCTCGACGGGCTTGCGCACCGCTTGGAAGGCGACCACGACGGCGCGCGCCAGCGCCTCCGCGACCACGCGGGGGCCGACGCCCTCGGCGGCGGCGAGCACCTCGCAGAGTCCGCGTAGCACCTGGCTGAGGATGACACCCGAGTTGCCCCGGGCGCCCATGAGCGATCCGTGAGTGACGGCATGGCAGATGTCGGCGATCGACGCATCTTCGGGAAGCCGGTCGATCTCGCCCGCGACCGCCTGCATCGTGAGGGACATGTTCGTCCCCGTGTCTCCGTCAGGCACGGGGAAGACGTTCAGCCGGTTGACCTCCTCGACACGGGCGGTCAAGGCCGCCGAGGAAGCAGCCAGAAGGTCGCGGGCAGTGGGTCTCCTCGAAGGGGGCATCGTCCGCGGTCTCCGGCTCGCCTACGCCCGGACCTTGATGTCCACGACGTGCACCTCGACCGCCGTGACCTCGACGTCCGCATCGTGACCGAGCGCGTACTTCACGCGATCGACGAGATTCCGGGAGACCTCCGCGATGTTCGTTCCGTGCTCGACGACGACCCAGAGGTCCACGACGACGCGCCTGTCGTCGACGTTGGCGATCTTCACACCTTTACGGAGCTTGTCACGCGTCAGCAGTTGGGCGACGCCGTCCCGCATCGTGGGGCTTGCCATGCCGACGATGCCGTAACACTCGAGTGCGACGAAGCCGGCGATGTCCGCCAGGACGTCGTTCGCGACGGTCACGGCCCCGCGGGTCGTCTCAGTCATCCTGTCCCTCCCCGGTGGTGGGCGCGCTCGCCTCTTGCAACTGTTCGAGCAGCATGTCCAGCGGAACGGAATGCATGTCGGCGGCCTCCGCCACGGTGTCCGCTTCGGCGGCCATGCATGCGGCGCAACCGAGACCGTGCCGCGACAGGACGGCCGCCGCCCCGGGACGCGCAGCCAGCAGCTCGGCGATAGTGGTGGATCCGGAGATGTCCGTCGACCCCACCCCCCTCGACATGGTGTCCTGAAGCCGGTTCGACCGGTGGTCATGGAGAGTATAGCCGAACGAGCGACGGGTCCGCGCCTTGTCCGGATGTCCCGCACTGTGCTAACATCCGACGAGTTTTCGCCGATGAACGGACCGGCCGCGCTTGGCGGCACGGGCCGATGATGGACGGGAGTCCCGAGGATGTCGAAGATCTGCTCCGTGTGCGGGAAGCACCCGAGTGCCGGACGTAACGTGAGCCATTCGCATCGAGTGACCCTGCGGATGTTCAGCCCGAACATACAGAGGGTGACCGCGGTCGTCGACGGTACCGCGAAGCGCGTCGATGTCTGCACCAAGTGCCTCAAGGCCGGGAAGGTCGTCCGCGGCTGACGTTCACCGCGTCTCCCCTCTCCAGAGCGCGTCCGGCTTCGCCGCCGACGCATACCACCAACAGCGCACCGGCACGTAGCCGGATCGTCGCGACGTCGATCACCATCTCGTTCCCGATCCCGAGTCCGCTCATCGTGTCGAGGTCCGCTTCCTGCAGCTCGTAGCGAAGACCGGTGAGGCATACCCCTTCCGCCCGCTCGAGGGCGATGACCGACACCAGCATACCGGGTCGGCCATCGAGCGTGAGCGATTCGCGAGCGCCTTCGGCGAGCAGCCAAGCGTCGAATCCGGGTTCGACGATCCTGCCCGCCAGGTCCGCGGCGTCGCGAAGCGTGCCTAACGCGGCGAGTGTGTGGTCGAGCCGTGCGGTGAAGGCGGCGGTGAAGGTCGCGGAGTCCGCGCCCGCCTCTCGCGCGGCCAGGAGCGCGAGATCGAGGTCGGTCGCGTCCTTGCTCGCCGGGAACTCGATCACCGACGCCCCGGCATCACGGAGACGGTCCACCGCGCCCGCGCTGGAGGAATCGAAGTCTCCGACCGCGATGTCGGGGACTCTGCCGAGAGTGACGCACCACTCGGCACCCGCGTCGGCGGCGACGACGAGCGGCGAGCCGGAGAGAAGTTCGTGGTAGAACGCTTCCGCGCCGTAGACCGGCGCGGCTCCGACGATGAGTGCATCCATCACGAAGCCGACGCCGAGACCGGCACGGCCCGCTCGAGCGCGGGCAGCACGAGAACGGCGGCGGCGCCGACGGCGGCGAGCGAAGGCACCATGTAGCTGGCGTTGTAGACGGCCGAGTAGATGGCGACGGGTGTTCCCTTCGGCGCGTACTGCGCGAAGAAGACCAGCCCGGAGACCCAGTGCGCGTAGAAACGCCCGATGCCGCCGGCGGCGGTCCACCCCAGGGCTACGACGGTCGCCTTGGTCGCGCTCCCCTTCGTTGCAGCCCTACGCCACGATGCGGACCCGATGCCCGCGATCCCCACAAGGGCGTATGCCACCGGATAGTCGATGAGGAACTGCAGCCAGTTGACCACGTATGCGTCGAACATGAGCTCCACGACCCCGTACATCGCCCCGGCGATCATGCCGGGGCCGACACCCCGCCGCAAGGCGAGGACGATCAGGGGCAGCATCTCGAGCGAGATGGCGCCTCCGTTGGGCATGCGCCAGATCTTCACGAGGTTGAGCACCGCGGCTAGCGCGACGGTGAGGCCGATCTCGACGAGTATCCGGATCCGGTCGTTGCGCACGGTCGTCACTCCATCCCTTGGGCCGCATGTGGGGAGGAGTGTCCGATCGCGTCGCGACGAGAGCCCGGGGCTCCACCGTGGTGCGGACGCCGCATTACCGGCGCCGTCGTCTCGGTCGCGGTAAGGACCGCCTCTCAGCCGCCTGCGGCAGCTCCCGATCGGTGCGTGCGTGAGTAGCATGCCACGGCGTGGACGAGAACGCCAGTACCGACCGGCGAGCGACTAGGATTCCATCCGGCGCAGGTAGGGATACGGGTTGACCGCGCCTCCCCCGCCCGGATGGATCTCGAAGTGGAGATGGGGGGAGCCCCCCTGGGCGTTGCCCGTCGAACCGACGTACCCGATGACCTGTCCCGCGGAGACATGCCCGGATCTGACCGCCCAGCCGTTCAAGTGCGCGAAGTAGAACGTCCAGCCGTTGTCCGCGCGAAGCCAGATCGTCTTGCCGCCGAGTCCGCCGCTCTTGCTGGTGACGCTTCCCGAAAGGCAGGCCACGACGGGTGTGCCACGTCCTGCCATGATGTCCGTGCCTCTGTGTCGCCTTCGTCCACCGGAGCGCGATGCGCCCCAGGTGTCGGAGTAGTAGTTCGCGCCCGCGACGGGGAAGACCATCCCGTTCGGTCCCGGGGGCAGTCCCGAGTAGTGAGGGTCGGCTCCCATCTCGCGACGCAGCGCCGCGAGGACCGAGTCGTACTTCGCCTGCTTCGCCTGGAGCCTGCGCTCGAGCGATCGCGCGCGCCTCTTGAGAACAGCCGCGTCCGTCGCCCTAGACGCCCTCTCGCGCGCCAGCGCGGCGCGCTGGCTGCGCAACTGCGCGTCGAGGCGCAGGGCCGCGTCGATCGTCACGGCCTCCCGTTCCGCGATACGCTGCAGGAACTCGAGACGAGTGAGGAGCTCGTCGAAAGAGCGGCTCGTCAGGAGAGCGGAGAGCGGATCGAAGCCTCCTCGGCGATACATCGAAGAGACACTGCGTCCGAGCTTCGCGCGCGTCGCTTTCAGGAGCTGACGCGTCCTGGCGATCTTGCGGTCGGTCTTCGCCATCCGGACCTCGGTCTCGTCGAGGCGCCAGTACGCTCGCGAATACTCGCGTCCGGCCGCACGGACGTCGCTGCGGATGCCGGCGAGTTCCGTCTTGAGTCGGCGGACGTTGGATGTGGCTCCGAGGGTGGGCGGTGGCGACGCGAGGAGGGCGACGAGCACGACCGCGACGATGTGGTACGGCACGCGACGGGCACCATGCGGGGGCATCACGTCACCTCCCCCCGAAGACGTCGCCGACTGCCTGGTAGAGGGCTCGAGCCAACTCGTCCTCCCATCGCGGGTCCCTGAATGCGGCCACATCGGCCGTGACCTCGAACGAACCGAGCCGGACGAGCAGAACCGCGCATCCTGCGCCGGTGAGGACGCGGTCAGGCGTGGGAAAGCCCATCGAGGGCCCGAGACCGGAGTCGCGCAGCCTCGCCAGAGCCGCGCGTGCGAGACCCACCGATGTGAGGTATCTTCCGGGAGCCGTCGCTGATGGGGGCAACGAGGATAGGACTATGCCACCCGAACGCGCGGGCGTGGTCACCATGGAAAGGACGGCTGTCGGACTCGCGGACCTCACGCGCGACAACCGCGTCGCGTCGGTGGTGACGGTGTCGGTGATCCCGCGGATGACGGTCACCCTCGCTCCCGAGGCTTCGAGCAACGCCCGCAGGCGGCGGGCGACGTCCATGGTCACATCGGTGGCGCCGGACGGAGCGCGCGAAGGATCGATCGCGAAAGCGAGACCGTCGAGGCTGATCGGGAGCAGCACGGTCGCGGTCGGGCTCCCCGAGGCGACCGTCAGTCTCACGACGTCCGAAGTGGTGACGCGCACACCGGCGGAAGGAAGGCTGGCGAGCACGGTGTCCGTCGGCTGGTCCGACGGGGCGAACTCGACCTCGAGCCGCATACCGGCCCCGGCGATCGTCTCCTTCGCCATGTCGAGAGGCTTGCCTACGACGTCCGGCATGGAGAACGTCTCCGAGCCGCCGGAGACGTCGACGACGACTACCGATCCCGGCGCGACACGATCGCCGGGTTCAGGCCTCTGCGTCACGACGCCGTCAGCGGCCACCGTGGCCGAGAAGCGGACGACGCCCCTCTCGAGGAGCAGTCCGACTTCCGCGAGGCGGCTGCGGGCCACCGGTACCGGGAGACCGGTCACCGAGGGTACGCCGACGGGGACCGGGCGAGGGCGAAAGACGGCCACTCCGGCGACGACTGCGGCGACCGATAACGTCGCCACGACCGTGGGGAGCAGCCAGGCTGGTATGAGGGTTGCTCGCCTGACGGGGGTTCGGTCCATGGGGTACAGTATACCGCCGAAGCCGAGATCGACCGGGAGGGACCACAGGAGCATGCCGTCTTACGATTTCCGTTGCACCGTGTGTGATGAGACTTTCGAGATCGTCCGGCGCGCGGCGGATCGCGCAGACGTGACGTGTCCCAAGTGCTCATCTCCCGCGAAGCGCGTGTTCACCCCCGTCGGGGTCCACTTCAAGGGATCCGGTTTCCACAGCACGGACTACCGCAGCAGGCCGAAGGACGAGACGGTGTCGGCTCCCGCCTGCCCGGCCGCGAAAGAGGGGCCGTCCGCATGCGCGGACTGCCCCTCTGCGAAGAACTGATCGAGCCGGCAGGGATCGTCGGTCAGTCCATCCTCACCCAGAACTTCTCCACGCCCGTGTTGTAGACCGTATCGATGAACCGCACGGTCTTGGACTTCGCGTCCATCGCGACCGAGTTCGTGCGCGCTCCCGAACCGAAGTACCTCACCCCGCGCAGCATCTCGCCGTCGGTGACGCCGGTGGCGATGAACGCCGCCTCGTCGGTGTTCACGAGGCAGTCCATGGTCAGCACGCCGTCGATGTTGCACGTCCCCATGTCGACCGCCCGTGCCCTCTCCTCGGGGCTGCGCCACTCGAAGCGGCCCATGAAGCAGCCGCCGATGCACTTCATCGCGGCGCACGCGAGCACACCCTCTGGGGCCGCGCCGGTACCGAGGTAGAGGTGGATGCCGGTCCCCTCGATCGCCGTGGCGACGGCGCCGAAGACATCGCCGTCGGAGATGAGGCGGATGCGCGCGCCGGCTTCGCGCACCTCACGGATGAGATCGACGTGCCGGTCGCGGTCGAGTATGCACACGACGAGGTCCCCGACGTCGCGCTTCATCGCCTTCGCGACGTTGCGGAGGTTCTCCGTGGGGCTCGCGTCGATGTGCACCGCGTCGGCGGCTTCGGGACCGACGGCGATCTTCTTCATGTACGTGTCGGGAGCGTGCAGCAGCGTGCCCTTCGGGCCGAAAGCGAGGACCGCGAGCGAGTTCGTCTGACCATACGCGGTGAGGTTCGTCCCCTCGAGTGGGTCGACGGCGATGTCGATCTCCTCGCCGCCCTTGCCGACCTTCTCGCCGATGAAGAGCATCGGAGCCTCGTCGCGCTCGCCTTCGCCGATCACGATCGTGCCGTCGATCTCGACGGAGTTGAATGCGGTGCGCATGCCCTCGACCGCGGCGTCGTCAGCCGCGTGCTTGTCGCCCTTCCCCATCCAACGGCCGGCCGCGAGAGCGGCGGCCTCCGTGACCTCGAGCATCTCGACGATCCGTGTGCTGCGCATCGTGCCTCCTCTTCTCATCCCATCCGCCGCAGTGCGGCGACGAAGTGCCCGTCGGGCCCGTCGGCCTCGGGCATGGACAGGAACGTCCCCTCCGGTGCGACCCGATGACGCCACGAGGCCGGGACGACCTCGTCGAGAGACTCGACCGAGAACCCCTCCCCCGCCTCGCCGTCCAAGAACCCGCGTACGACGTCCTCGTCTTCCGCGCGGGCGACGGAGCACGTCGAGTACACCACACGCCCGCCGGGGCCCACAAGCGTCGCCGCTTGCTCGAGCAGGCGGGACTGGATCTCGGCAAGGCGCGAGACGTCGTCGGGCGATGCTCGCCATCGCTTCTCCGGATGACGTCTCAGAGTCCCGAGTCCGGTGCAAGGGGCGTCGACGAGGACGGAGTCGACGGTCCCTGCACGGGGCAGCCCCTGCGCGCCGATGACGTCCGTGGCGTCGCCGACGATCGCCTCGACTCCAGGGACGCCGAGGACGCCCATGCGTTCGGTGAGCACCTTCACCTTGAACGGGTGGAGGTCCATCGCGATGATGCGAGCAGGCCCGCCCTCGGAGACCGCGGCAGCCTGGAGCATGACCGTCTTCGTTCCCCTGCCCGCGGTGAGGTCGACGATCGTCTCGCCGGGCATCGGCCGGACCGCCAGCGGGGCGACCGTCGCCGCCACGTCCGCGACGAGGACGCGGCCGTCTGCGACCGCAGCTCCGCGGACGGCGAACGCCGCGCGTCGCGCGAGTATGCAGCCCGCGGGCTCGCAAGCGACGGGCATGGCGCCGTCGGCCTCCAGGAGCGACATCGCGTCGGCGAGCGTTCCCATGAACGGCACGTGCCACAGGAAGAGCGGCGCCGTGGTCTGGTCCGCCTCGAACATCCGGCGCGCCGCGTCACGGCCGCGATCGCGTGTCACGAGGTCCAAGAGCCACCGTGGGTGGGCGGTGGCCCTGGCCAGGGCTCCGTCGTCCGTCCGGGGGTCGCCCCACGGGAAAGCGTCCGCCCTCTCCGAGAGCCGCCGCAGCACTGCGTTCGCGAGACCGGCGGCCTCCGGGCGCACGGCTCTGACCGCGTCCACCGACTCGTGCACGATGGCGCGCGGCGGGGTCCGCGAGAAGAGCAGTTCGTACGCCCCTAGGCGCAGTATGTCGCGGACGCGCGGCTCCACGGAGGAAGGCGAACGCAAGTGCTCGTCGAGCGCCTCGTCGAGAGTCCCGGCGGATTGCACGGTGCCGTAGGCTAGACGCGTGGCCAGCGCGGCATCGTCCTCGCGAAGGCTTCGCGCTCGCAGGACCGTGTCGAGCACTTCGCTCGCGAACGCCTGCTTCTCGCGAACGCGCCGCACGACCTCGAGCGCAGCGGAGCGGGCGGGCGCCACGGTCACGTCGAGGCCGCCCATCGCGCGTCGTCATCCAGGCGCGCGCCGCGCGCGAAGGCCGCTCCGTCCATGGGAGCGCGGCCGGTGGCGACGACTCTGTCGAGAGCTAGACCGCCGTCGGTGGTTCCCAGGATGAGCGCGTCCTTCGTCACGAGAACGCGGCCTGGGCCGAGGTCCGCGGACACCGTTCGAGCCTCCAGAACGGTCACGTCCACGCCCGCGAGGCTACAGCGGCTCGGCGCGTGGCGGCCTGACGCGCGCACCCTTCGCAACGCGTCCTCGCTCGAAAGACCCGGTTCTAGGGCCACGTCGGCCCTCTCGATCCGCGCGGCATACGTCGCGCCGGACTCCGGCTGCGGCTCCCACGTATCCGTTCCGGCCTCGATGCGATCGAGGACCTCGATCAGAGCGTCCGCGCCCAAGGTGGCGAGGGTGCGCGTGAGCGTCGGCGCGTCCGCGGCCCCGATCACCATCTCGACTCGCAGCGCGACGGGGCCCGTGTCGAGTCCTTCCTCCATCCGCATGATCGACACCCCGGTGGTGGTGTCCCCCGCGAGTATCGCGCGCTCCACCGGAGCCGCCCCGCGATGGCGCGGGAGGAGTGAGGCATGGACGTTCACGCACCCGAGAGGCGGGACATCGAGCACTCCACGCGGGAGGATCATCCCGTACGCCGCCACGCACACGACGTCCGGGGCCAATGAGGCGAGGTCGCGGGCGGATGCGGGTCCGCGAAGATCCGTGGGCTGCGCCACGGGGATGTCCGACTCGATCGCCGCGGACTTGGCCGGGGGGGCGGTGAGTGCGCGTCCTCGCCCCGAAGCCGCGTCCGGTCGCGTGTACACGCACACGACCTCGTGCCTGGTCGCGAGTGCACGCAGCGATGCCACGGCGAACTCGGGCGTGCCCATGAAGACGACGCGCACAGGTCCCCCCTACCGTGCCTGGTGCGCCGGATTACCCCGCGAGCAGGTCGTGATACCGTCTGAGCGCGGCCTTGCGCTCGTCGGGAGCGGCGCGATCGATGATGAGCAGACCGTCGAGATGGTCGATCTCGTGCTGGAGTACCCGGGCGAGAAGGCCGTAGGCATCGATCCGAACCGCTTGACCGGAGATCGTCAGCGCCTCGCACGTCACGGACGCGTTCCGTTCGACCGGCACGCTGATGCCCGGCAGTGACAGGCATCCTTCGTCGTCGACCTCGGTCTCCTCGGAGCTGTCGACGATGCAGGGATTGCACAGCGCCGCGATCTTGTCCTCCTCGACCTCGACGACGATGACGCGCTTCTGCACGCCTATCTGAGGGGCGGCGAGCCCGACTCCAGGCGCCTCGCGCATCACGCGGACCATGCCTTGGACGAGAGGGCGCAACTCGGTGTCACCCGAGGGGTCGACCTCGAGCGCAGTCTGCTTCAGCACCGGATTGGGATGTGAGAGGACTTCCATGTTCACCGTTCCGAGCAAGAACCCTGCCGCCTCACGCCGCGCGGCTCTCCGTCGTCGTGCAGTTGACATTGTAGCGCGTGGAGAACAGCGGCGGTCACAGCAGGTCGACCGCGTCGACATCGCATGCGACGGTCACACCGGGGACGGCCGCCAGCCCTTCCCACGCCTTCGAGATCGTGGCGGGCAGGTCGGAGTCGACCGCGCCTTTGAGGAGGACGTGCCACCGATGCGCGCCCTTCACCTTGGCGAGCGGCGCCGGCGCCGGTCCGAGCACCGTGACGCCGTCCTGAGCCTGTGCGCGCAAGCGTTCGGCGAAGGAGACCGCCACCGCACGCACCGCTTCGACGTCCGCTCCTTGTACGAGCACGTTCGCGAGGCGACCGTACGGTGGGTATCCGAGCGCCTCGCGTTCGGCGCGCTCCCCGGCGTAGAAGCGCTCCGGGTCGTGCGCGGCCGCCGCGACGATGGCGGGATGGTCCGGCCAGTACGTCTGGACGACCACCAGACCGGGCTTCTCGCCCCGGCCGCATCTCCCCGCGACCTGCGAGACCAACTGGTAAGTCCGCTCTCCCGCGCGGAAGTCGGGCATGTGCAGGGTCGTGTCGGCGGTGATCACGCCGACGAGCGTGATCTCCGGGTAGTCGAGGCCCTTCGCGACCATCTGCGTCCCGACCAGCACGCCGTACGGCAGCGCCTCGAACCCGGCGAGGACACGCTCGTGGCCGCCCTTGCCTCGCACGGTGTCGGCGTCCATCCGCACGATCGGCAGTCCCGGGACGAGGGCCTGCAGTTCCGCCTCGACGCGCTGGGTCCCGGCGCCGAATTGGCGAAGATACGGACTGGAACAGCGGGGACACGCGACCGGGACCTGCTTGTGCGCGCCACAGTGATGACACGCCAGGGTCCGGCCGACCTCGTGGTAGGTCAGCGAGACCGCGCACGCGTCGCATTCGGGCACGAAACCGCATTCGCGACAGAGGAGGAAGCTGGCGAAGCCTCGTCTGTTGAGGAAGACGACCGCCTTCTCGCGCCGTCTCTCGACATCTCGCAGACGGTCGGCGAGCTCTCGCGAGAACATCGACCGGTTCCCGTCGGCGAACTCCGCCGTCAGGTCGATCACGCGCACCTCGGGGATGCGTCCACCCCCCACGCGTTCGGGCATCACGACGCGGATCGCGCGGCCGCGCTCGCAGCGGGCGAGCGATTCCATGCTCGGCGTCGCGCTTCCGAGGACGAGGGCGGCACCGGCGGTCTCGGTCATCCGCACCGCGACGTCGCGCGCGTGATAGCGCGGAGACGACCCCTGCTTGTACGAGGTCTCGTGCTCCTCATCTATGACGACGAGCGCGAGGTCGCGCACTGGAGCGAAGAGCGCGGAGCGCGCACCGACCGCGACACGCGCGGCGCCGGTGGCGCATGCGTCCCACTGATCATAGCGCTCCCCGTCCGACAGCCTGGAGTGCAGGACCGCCACAGCTTCGCCGAATCGCGATCGGAAACGACCCACCGTCTGTGGTGTCAGCGAGATCTCCGGCACGAGGACGATCGCCCCACCCCCGGCCGCGAGGACCTCTTCTATCGCCCGGAGGTAGACCTCGGTCTTTCCCGACCCGGTCACGCCGTCCAGAAGCACCACGCCTCCCGAAGCGCGAGCGGAACGGATCGCGTCGAGCGCATCCGACTGCCCCCGCGACAGGTTCTCGTGTCGTGGGGCGGGGCGTAGCGCGGAGTGCGGGTCGCGCATGCGGCGACGGCGCGTGACGACGACGACGCCCATCTCGGCGAGCCTGCGCACCGCTCCATCGACGTTGCCCAGTCCGGCCGCCAGCTCGGCGACGCGGACGGGCCCTTCGGCGAGCGAGTCGACGACCGCGCGCTGGAGGACAGCGCTCGGACGCAGCTGGGGCGCCGCGCCCGGGGCGAGCTCGGCCCAGCGGTCGTCGACCGTCCCCACCGCCGGGCCGCGAAGGAGATACGACGCCCCCTGCGGCCCTTCGACACGAGCGAGTGACGAGACCCCCCGAGGCGGCAGGAAGAGTCTCAGCGCCTCCGAGAGCGGGCACAGGTACTCCCGCGCGATCCATGCGGCGAGACTGGGCACGTGTCCGGCGAAGAGAGACGTGCCGAGGACGGCCTCGACCGGCTTCAACTCGTGCTCGCTCGAAGCGGCGAGACCGACGACGTAGCCGAGGGCCGGGCGGCGGCCGAAGGGGACCAGGACGGGGACGCCGACGTCCACACCGTCGAGTCCGGCCGGTACGGAGTAGTCGAACGGCTCGGTCAACGCGCGGGCGGGAACGTCCACCACCACTCGGGCGACCCGGCTCGGCGTCTCATGCAAGGCATCCATGGAGCCAGCATAGCGGAGGCCACCGACATCGTCGGCGGCCTCCGGTCTCGCGTATCTTGACGGTCCTACGCTTCGCACGCCGTCCGCAGCGCATCCACGCGGTCGGTCCGCTCCCAGGTGAAGTCCTTCTCGTCGCGGCCGAAGTGACCGTAAGCGGCGGTCTTGCGGTAGATGGGGCGACGCAGGTCGAGGTCGCGGATGATCGCACCGGGCCGCAGGTCGAAGACGCCGAGCACGGCCTTCTCGATCCGATCGACGTCGACCTTCTCGGTGCCGAAGGTCTCGACGAGGACGGAGAGCGGATGGGCGACGCCGATCGCGTACGCGATCTCCAGCTCGCAGCGGTCAGCGAGACCCGCGGCGACGACGTTCTTCGCGACCCAACGCGCCGCGTACGCCGCCGAGCGGTCGACCTTCGTGCAGTCCTTGCCGGAGAACGCGCCGCCGCCATGGCGTCCGAACCCGCCGTAGGTGTCGACGATGATCTTGCGGCCGGTCAGCCCGCTGTCGCCCATGGGCCCGCCGATGACGAATCGCCCCGTCGGGTTCACGTAGACGTCGGCGCCCTTCCATTCGATACCCTCGGCCTCGAAGACCGGCTGGATCACGTGCTCGATCATGTCGGGCTTCATGAGGTTCTCGATGTCGACACCGTCGGCGTGCTGCGAGGAGATGAGGACCTTCGTGACCTCGGCCGGCTTGCCGTCCACGTAGCGGACGGTCACCTGCGATTTTCCGTCGGGGCGGAGGTAGTCGACGACCTGACCCTTGCGCACCGCGGTCAGGCGCTCGGCAAGACGGTGCGCCAGATAGATGGGCATCGGCATGAGCTGGGAGGTCTCGTTGCAGGCGTAGCCGAACATCATGCCCTGGTCGCCGGCTCCCTCGAGGTCGAGCGGATCGCCGTCGCGCCCGTGCTGGACCTCGTACGACTGGTCGACGCCCATCGCGATGTCCGCGCTCTGCTCGTGGATCGCGGTGATCACACCGCAGGTCTCGTAGTCGAAGCCGAACTTCGCTCGCGTGTAGCCGATGTCCTTGATGGTCTCGCGCACGATCGTGGGGATGTCCACGTAGGCGTGGGTGCGCATCTCACCCGCGACGACGACGAGCCCCGTGGTGCACAGCGTCTCACAAGCGACGCGCACGTAGTCGGGCGACGCCTTCGAGCCCTTGTCCGTCACGTAGCCTTCGTCGGCGAGCTCGGTCTCGCGCGAGATGATCGCGTCAAGGATGGCGTCCGAGACCTGGTCGCAGAGCTTGTCGGGGTGACCCTCGGTCACAGACTCGGATGTGAACACATAATCGCGGGACATGCTTCCTCCGATCCTTCGCGGGTCGTTCGGCCCGCTATCCGTCGATGCCCGGCGAAGGGAAAAGAAAAACCCTCGCCGACCGCTGACGAGGGACACTGGGCGTCGGACACGCCACTCTTCCCTCATCTGTCAGGCACACTCGCCTGCCGCAATGTGGCACCGTGGGTCGTTTTCGGCCTCGGTTGCCGGGGCATCTTAGGGTGCGGTCCCTACGCCCTCTGCAGCGTCGCTCGCGCGCCGCTGCCTCTTGATGAGTACGTCTGAAGATAGCACGCCTCACCCGCTCCGGACAAGACGAGCGCGTCTCGGACGGGGTCGCTGGTATAGTGTCGTGGTGCGCCGTAAGTAGGAGGGCTCTGGGTGTTCATGAAGGTGATGCATCGACTGGTCGACAGTCTGGAGCGCGTGCTCGCGGTCCTTCTCGTGATCATCGCCGCCCTCGGCATCGTCGACCTCGTGGCGGAGACGTATAGCGCGGTCGCCGACAACGGCTTCCTCGACCCAGCGGACATACTGCGTCTCCTAGACGCGGTGCTCGTCGTCTTCATCGTCGTGGAACTCTTCAACATCGCTCTCGCGTACATGGCCGGCAAGACCGTCATCGCGACGGTCATGGAAGCGGGCCTCGTGGCGGTCGTCAGAAAGCTCGTCGTCTTCGAGACGTCCGGTGCGCCGGCCTACGTGCTCATGAAGGGTGGCGCGCTCGCCGGTCTCATCCTCGCCGTCGGTGCGACGTGGTTCCTGCTGCGTCGCGCGGGTGTGTGCCCCGGTCGCACGTCGTCGGAATGACCGTCCTCCCGAAAGGATCCCCGTGCCCGAACAGGTCCGAGTGAGATTCGCGCCGAGCCCCACCGGCCATCTGCACATCGGCGGAGCGCGTACCGCCGTCTACAACTGGGCGTTCGCGCGTCACCACGGCGGCGCGTTCGTGCTCCGCATCGACGATACCGATCCGGAGCGGTCCACCGGCGAGAACACCGAGGGCATACTTCGCGCGATGCGTTGGCTCGGTCTCGACTGGGACGAGGGTCCCGAAGCAGGCGGCGACCGCGGCCCGTACTTTCAGACCCAGCGCACCGACACCTACGCCGCCGCACTCGAGCGTCTCAAGGAGTCGGGCGCGGCGTATGCGTGCTTCTGCTCCTCGGAGCACCTCGACGCGAACCGCGAGACCATGCGCGCCAAGGGCGGATACGCCGGGTACGACAGGACCTGTCGCGCGATCGCTCCCGAGACCGCCGCCGCTCGCGTGGCCGCCAGCGAGCCGCACGTGTGGCGCCTTTCCGTGCCCGAGGATCGCGGGGACATCGTCTTCACCGACGCCGTACGAGGCGAGATGACCTTCCCCGCCTCCGCGATGGACGATTTCGTCCTCGTGCGCACCGACGGCACGCCGACCTACAACTTCGCGTCCGTGGTAGACGACGCCGAGATGGGCATCACGCACGTCATCCGCGGTGACGACCACCTCTCCAACACCCCGCGTCAGATCCTCGTCCTCGAGGGGCTGGGAGCCACGGTTCCCACATTCGCGCACATGAACATGATCTGGGGCACCGACGGCAAGCGGCTGAGCAAGCGTCACGGCGCGACGTCCGTCGAGGCGTACCGCGACATGGGGTATCTCTCAGAGGCCCTCGTGAACTACCTCGCCCTGCTCGGGTGGTCGATGGAGGACGGGTCGGACGTCTTCACCGCCGAGCAGCTCGTCGCGGCGTTCGCGCTCGACCGCGTATCGCGCAATCCCGCGATCTTCTCCGCGGAGAAGCTGGAGTGGATGAACGGCGTCTACATCCGGGAGATGTCCGCCTCGACCTTCGTCGACCGGATGCTTCCGTGGCTTCGCGAAGCGGGTCTGATCACCGATGAGGAGGCCGCCGCGAGACGTCCCTGGCTCGAGCGCCTCGCCCCGCTCGTCTCCGAGCGCGTGAAGCGGCTCGACGAGATCGTCCCGATGGTGCGGTTCCTCTTCGAGGAGACCGTCGTGATCGACGACGCGGCCCGAGACAAGGTGCTCACGAAGGAAGGCGCCGGTCGTTCGCTCGACGCAGCGGCTGAGGTGCTCTCGACGCTGCCCGACTTCGCCCACGACCCGATCGAAGCAGCGATGCGGGCGGTGCCGGAAGCACTCGGCGTGAAGCCGAAGGTAGCCTTCCAGGCCGTGCGTGTGGCTGTCTCCGGAGTGACGGTCAGCACGCCGCTGTTCGAGTCGCTCGCCCTTCTCGGCAAGGAGCTCACCATCGAGCGTATCCGTGCTGCACGCCCGCTCGCCGCGGACTGATCGCGGGCCACGCTCCTTGACACTCGTTCCGGCGCACCGGTAACATCACCTTCCGCGCCGGCGTCCGATTCGCTGACGATGGGGTGTCGTCTAATGGTAGGACAGCGGCTTCTGGTGCCGTATGTGGGGGTTCGACTCCTCCCACCCCAGCCAGCGCTTTCTCGGCCCGTTCGTCTAGTGGACTAGGACACCGCCCTCTCAAGGCGGAGATCACGGGTTCGAATCCCGTACGGGCTACCAGATACCTTCGAAGGCCGCCGTCGAGGCGGCCTTCGTGCGTCGCTGCGAGACTATCTTGCGTGACGCCCTAATCACCGTCGGCGGCCATCAGGTCCTTCAGGGCCTTGCTGGCCGGTCGCGGGTACCGGACTTGATCGACGACCTCGGCGAAGGACTCCGGGGTCAGGACGACCTGCTCGCCAGGCCAGGTCAGCGTGTCGACAGCGTTCTTGTGCTGGCGGGTGGCGTGGATCTTTGCGAGACGTTCCTGCACCGCGGTGTCATCCCGCGCCGCCACGAGCAGATCGTCAAGCAACTGCAGCTCCTCGATGGACACGAGGGCGGCGATGGGTCGCTGGTGCCGCTCGATCACGACACGTTGTTTGGCAACACCGACAAGGTTTATGAGTTCCGAGAAGCGCGTGCGCGCCTCCGATGCCGTGACTGCGGTCATGGCGACCACCTCCGAGACCCATTCTAGACGAATCGTACCAAACGTCCAAATCCAGCATCAGAAGCCCCCATCGCCGAAGTGGGGCGCTGCCATGAAGTCCTCCATCGGCTTGAGATGGAATACCTGGTCGTATTCGCGAACCAGCAGAACCACGCGCGTGAGCGCCGATGCTCCGAGGATGAAGAACGGCAACTCCGCATTGGCACAGCATGCGACCGCGACCGAATCGATCTTGATGTCCGGCCAGATATGTGGGTCGGGCGAGACGATCACAAGATCCAGCTCGTGTACGGGCACTGCGTCCTCATGGACACCGCCGAAGCGCAGACTCACGCGTTCGAGCTCACGTCCGGCATCGAGTCCGAGCGACTCCATGAACTTGGACGGGATGATCGTGTGGATCGAGCCCGTGTCGACGAGCGCGCGGGCGCTCGTTCGAGTGGCATCCGCTCCCAGACGCACCTGCACGCAGGGACGCGCGATGAACCCACTCCCGTGAGGGAACGACGTGAAGGCGACGCGCACGAAGGACTAGAGTGCGGAGAAGGTGGCTGTGACGCTGTCGTCGAGTGGCACGCGTCTGACTTCTACGCCGACCCGCTCCGACGAAGGGGTCTTGGCCAGAGCGGACTTCATGTCGGGATCATGCGCGAGGATGCGCCCATGCTTCACGACGACGTATTCGCCACGGTAGCCGGCGATCTCCCTGGCGAGCTTCTGATCCTTCGTGAGCTTCATGACCTGCATCCACCCTTCGGAGAAGGTATACCACGCCTCGTGAGTTCAGCCTACGTCGGGCGCCTTACCAAAGCCTGACCGCAATCTGTCCGAGGCGGCCTTCGCCCATCGCGGCACTTCGCCCTCGACCCTGCTAGACTGTCCCTTGCGGAGCGGGCCGGACGGCCGCGCGCCTTCGGGCGTGAGGAAAGTCCGGACTCCACAGGGCAGGGTGCCTGCTAACGGCAGGGCGGCGCGAGCCGACGGAAAGTGCCACAGAAAAGAAGACTCCCCCGCCGCGCGAGCGACGGAGGAAAAGCTGAAACGGTGCGGTAAGAGCGCACCAGCGCCGGGGAGACTCGGCGGCTTGGCAAACCCCACCCGGAGCAAGGGCGAATAGGAGCGGCTAAGGTCTGCCCGACCGTCGCTCGGGTACGCCCGCACGAGGCCGTCGGCGACGGCGGTCCCAGATAGATGGTCGTCCTCGACAGAATCCGGCTTACAGGCCCGCTCCGCACCCGAGCCTTCGGCTAGTGGTACTCGACGCGCACACCCGCGCCGACATGCACCAGGATGTACGAGCGTATCGTCACGCTGCGTCGCGGGGTCGCCGCGGTGTTGCCGAGCGCGTCGACCGCCCGCAGGCGCCACGTGTACGTCCCTACCGCCGGCCCGCCCGAATCGCGCGCGCCGTTCCAGACGAACGTGCGCGTCCCCGCCTGACAGCGGGTGCTGACCGTACGGACGCGCGTGCCGCTCGAGTTGTAAGCCTCGAAATAGACGTCGGCGTCCTTACTCAGCGTGTATCGGATGCGATAGTCGTCGAGGTAGCCGTCGCGCCGTATCGGGAAGAACGGCGACGGTCCGGCTGAGAGCACGCTCAAGCGAGGGGGCGTGTTGTCTACGCGGAAGTCGGCGGTCGAGCTCGCCACGTGCGGGCGCGCCGTGCCCGGACGATCGCCGATCATGTCGTAGACGCGTGCGGTGAACGAGTGCGTGCCGTTCGAGAGGGTCCGGGTGTTCACATTGACCGCGAACGGCGCGGTAGTGTCGCTCGCCACGAACGCGCCGTCGATCTCGAACCGGACCGCGGAGATACCGGCCGAGTCGAACGCGTCCACCGTGAACGCGTGGGTCCCGCTGATCACGCCGCCCGCCGGCGACATCGAGCGGATGACAGGGGTATCCGTGTCGACGTTGGCGTACCCGTACGTCCATGGTCCCGAATTGCCGGCGTAGTCGATACAACGAACGCCGATGCGATTCCTGCCAGCCTGGAGATCCTCGATCGAGACGCCTTGAGTTGGGGAAACTGAATAATCGCGTTCATTCACGAATGGCGGTTGACTAATGCCGTTGACGCTGACCTCCCATAGCGAGTCTCCGGATAGTGAATCGTAACGCCAATCGCGCCCGTAGTATCCGCCGTTCTCCCAGAAGAAATCCCTTCGGGTGTATTCCTGCCATGTGTTGTGGGACATCCAGCCGAATTGCGCATCGCCGACACCGCGTACCGCAGATGGGGGGGTGATATCCACCATAAAGGGAACGTAGCGGGCCCATTCTGTTGGAACCGAGGAATCGTCTCGCGAGTCCGCTGCTACGAGCAGCCACCACCAGCCTTCAACAGGGTCGACCATACCCGTGGTCCAGTAGGAGTGCGTCTGAGCTGCAAGCCATCCGCGCATGTCGACCACCTGGGAGGTCCAGGGCCCGCCATTTCCACCAGCGGTGGGAAATGGGAGCGGCGCATACGCAAGCGGAGGCCATAGTCCAGCCGCAGGATAAACTAGCGGGGGTGGAGGAGAGTTCTGTGCCGTCCATCGATATACCCCATATACGAAGCCAGCCGGGGGTGATTGTATTGGCGGACCGCTGATAATAGTCTCGTTATGCCACCCTTCATATGTGCTCCAGTCAATGATTGTATCTGTGGTAGGATTCGCCGTCGGTGCAGAGAACGTTACGTTTGGATAGACCGTGTTGATGACAAGAAAGAGTCCTTGGGCATCTGGGCTGGAATGATCGTTGATCATCGCATCGACCCAATAACTCGTGGAACCGGAGTCGGTCGCCAAAGCGAGCGCCGTGGTGCAGAACAACAGCGCCACGATGACGGCGCACAGGAGGATCCATCGGGTCCGGCCCCAAGACGAAGCGTTCATACCGCCACCCCTCACGACTGCGACGTGTGCTGCTCCAACACCGAAGACTCTAGCACAGCCCACCCGCTCAGACCCCGCACCGTCACGAACGTATCGTCACGCTGCGTCGCGTGGTCGCCGATGTGTTGCCGAAAGAGTCGACCGCCCGCAGGCGCCACGTGTATGTCCCCGCCGCGGGACCGCCCGAGTCGCGCGCGCCGTTCCACACGAACGTGCGTGTGCCGGCCTGGTAGCGGGTGCTGACCGAACGTACCCGAGTGCCGCTCGAGTCGTAGGCCTCGAAGATGACGTTCGCATCCTTGCTCAGAGTGAACCGGATGCGGTAACCGTCTCGGCGGATCGGGAAGAACGGCGATGGTCCGGCAGAGATCACGCTCATGCGAGGCGCGGTGTTGTCCACGCGGAAGTTGACGGTCGAGCTCGCCACGTGTGGGCGAACCGTGCCAGGGCGCGCACCGATCATGTCGTATGCGACGGCGGTGAAGGTGTGCGCGCCGTTCGCGAGAGTCCTCGTGCCCAAAGGGACGGAGAACGGTGCGGACGTGTCGCTAGCCACGAACGCGTTGTCGATCTCGAAGCGCACAGCAGAGACGCCAGCCCTATCGGTGGCATCGACAGAGAACGCGCGACGGCCGCCGATCACGCCGGACGCGGGTGTCATCGAGCGGATGACGGGCGTGTCGGTGTCGACGTTGGCGTACAAGCGCAGGGTGGACGCCGATCCATTGCCCGCGTAGTCGACCGTCCGGATGTCCACCGCGTTGCGACCAGGACGCAGGTTCTCGATCGCCACGGACGCGTACGGGTGGATCAGGCCGGGATGCCAGTTCCGGAAGGTTCTGACGAACAAGCCGTTCAAGTAGACATTCCATAGTGAGTCGCCGGACATCGCATCGTACGACCGTCCCATCGCGGCGCGGTTCACCCAGTAGAACTCCCGGCCGGCGTATTCCTGCCACGGCGGGTCGACGTAGTTGGTGGTGGTCGTCGACGGGGCTGAAGGAGCGGGCGGTGGGGTGATATCGATCCCGAACCTCACATGGGTGGTCACGCCCAGTACCGGGTCGTTGTGCACGAGAGGTCGCACGTGCAGGTACCAGACACCTTCGACTGGATCGCTCTGGCCCGTCACGGAATAGGGGACGACCTGGTAGGCGAGCCATCTGCGCATATCGATGATGCCGTTGGTGAGCGGGGCGGCGTTGCCCGGACCCATATATTCCACAGGAACGTGAGCGACTGGCGGCATTTGCGTGGGAAGCGGAAGTCCCGGGATCGTCTGAGACGAATGGTCGATCGTGTAGAGGTAACCATCCGGAGTGTCAAGGACAGCAGAGGTCTCCAGGGTCTGCGATGCCGCGAACGAGACATGTGGCGTCACGGTGTCGAGGAACGACCAACCGCCGTTGGGATCCGGGAAGTCATAGCCTTCCATCGTGACCCTCGCGGCGAACGTCGTCGCCATGGCTGGCGGCACCAAGCCGAGAAACAACGCCACGACGACCACGCACAGGAGGATCCATCGAATCCGAGCCCACGCTGCGAAGTTCATCATCCCACCCCTCAGACCGCCTCCAGGCGCTCCCGGACCGCGGTCGCCATGACGCCGCCATCGAACCGGGCGAGCCGCATGTACTCCGCGCCGGCGACGCGCGCGATCTCCCGAGCCGCGCCGAGGGACGCGATGCCCGCGTCGGTGTCGATGACGAGCGCGTTGACCCTCGATTCCTTCACGCGGACGGCCGCGTTGCGCGCATCGTCGCTGCCGAGCCCGTCGGAGAGAGCGACGTTCGCGCGGCCGTCGGTCACTACCACGAGCCACGGCACGACCTGCTGGTCGCGACGCCGCTCCGCGGCGAGCAACTCCAGTGAGCGCAGGATTCCGTGCGCGAGAGGAGTCGCGCCCCCGACGGGCATCGATCGCAGCTTCACCTGAGCGAGCTCGACGCTCGACGTCGGACCGAGGAGCACTTCGGCGGCGTCGCCCCTGAAGGAGACCACCCCGACGCGGTCGCGGCGCTGGTACGCGTCGACGAGCAGGTCGAGGACGGCGGCCTTCGTCACGTCCATCCGCGCCGACGCGCCCATCGAGCCACTCGCGTCGACGCAGAAGACGATACTCGCCCCGACGCGGCGCTTCCTCACCTTGTTCCGCACGTCCTCGCGCTCGACCTTGATCGCCATGTCTCCTTCGCGAGAGGCCTGGTGCGGTGCAGCGGCACGCAACGTCGCGTCGAACGCGACGTCGGGGGTATCGCCGTCGCGTAGCGCCTCCGAACGCGTGTAGCGTCCGCGATGGTCCCCCGCGGCCGTCTGCTGCCTGCGGCCCGCCTGCGACCGGCGCGTGTGGTCGAGCCCCACCACCAGGCGAGGCTGCTCGCAGATCGCCTCCTCGGCGACCGACGCGGCGCGTCCCGAGGTGTGCAGGGTCAAGAGAGCGGTCTCTCCGCTGCCCTCCCCCTCCGGGTCGGGCTGCGGCGCTCCCGAGTCGGATCCGTCCGGGCCCGTCGACGCCTTCGCGACCGCGGCCTGCAGGCGGCGCTCGTCGAAGACCTGATCCTCGAAGGGAGTGCGCCGCAGGCGGTGAGCGAGGACGAGAGGAGCGACCCGAGTGACATCCTCGATGGTCGCGGTGTCACGTCCCTCCAGCGCTGCGAGCGCGCATGCGGCGCGGGTCATCGTCAGGTCGGCGCGGTGGCCGTCCACACCCATCTCGGCGCAGATCGTCGCCACGACGAGCATCACGCGGTCGTCGGGCTCGCTCGCTCTCGCGACGGGACGGGCCGTCGCGATCCGTCCGCGGATACCGTCCTCGTCCACCTCCCACTCGCGTGCGAACGCCTCGGGATCGGACTCGTACGCTCCCCGGCGCCGTACGACCGCCACGCGGTCGAGCGGCTCGGAGAGTCCCGTGACGTCGACGCAGAGCCCGAAGCGGTCGAGCAGCTGGGGCCTGACGTCGCCCTCCTCGGGATTCATCGTCCCGACGAGGATGAAGCGCGCCGGATGCGAGAACGCGATCCCCTCTCGCTCGACGACGTTGACGCCCATCGCGGCCGCGTCGAGGAGCGTGTCGACGAGGTGGTCGTCGAGGAGGTTGACCTCGTCGACGTAGAGGATGCCGCGGTTCGCCTCCGCCAGCAGCCCGGGCTCGAAGCGGCGCTCGCCATGCTTCAGCGCATGCTCGAGATCGAGCGTGCCCACCAGCCGGTCCTCGGTCGCGGAGACAGGGAGGTCGACGAAGCGCGGTCTCGCGGCCGAGCGGGGCAGCGGTTCCTTGCGGGAGCGCTGCCGGCAGTCTTCGCACCACGAGCGCGGATCGCCGGGATCGCAGGCGTAGCGGCAACCGTCGACGACGTCGATCGGAGGCAGCAGCGCTGCGAGCGCACGGACCGCCGTCGACTTGGCGGTGCCCTTCTCGCCGCGGATGAGCACGCCGCCGACACGCGGATCGACGGCGTTGAGGAGGAGGGCGGATTTCAGGGTGTCTTGACCCACGATCGCACTGAACGGGAAGGTCTGCGCATGCCGTAGTGACACGGACGCCTCCGGACGTAGGTCGGCCTCTCCACATCATATAGTAGAGAGGCCGACGAAACCACCTATATATTGCGCTTCTAGACGGCCTTCCACTGGAAAGAACCGCAATCGGCAGGGGTCGCCTGCCCGCGCATGGGACACGTCCAACAGTAGACGCAGTCGTCACACGTGTAGGCCGAGAGCTCGCTGCCCTGGGCCGAGTATCCGACCGGCTCCTCGACAGGCGCTGCGGGTTCGGCAAGAGCCTCCTCGACGACGGGCTCCGCCGAGAGCTCCACGACGGGTTCGGGCTCCTCCTCGATGATCGCGGCGGCCCACGACGGGGCAGGCTCGACGTCGAGCGGCTCCGCGACGACCTCGACGGTCTCGACCGGCGGAGCGCTCTCCTCGACCGGCTCTTCGTCCGGTACTTCGACGGGAATGGTCTCCACTACGCCGAGCGGCTCGTGGACCGCATCGTCGGGTACGGGAGCACTCCACTCGCCGTCCATGATGACCGGCTTCGGTATGAAGACTTCCTCGTCGATGGGCGTGACGACCAGCGGCACGTCTTCGGCAGAGGACTCCTCCAGCGCGTCGAACGGCGAGACGGGCTCGGGGGGAACGGTCCCGGACTCCTCCATCGACACCGCTGCGCGGCGCAGTGCGTCCGCGAGTCCGTCGTCAGGCTCCTGCTCGACCTCGGGCTCGGCCTGCGGCTCCGGTTCGCCGGGGGCCTCCCAGGTCGTCGGCCGGTCGACCTGCATCAGGATCACCGGCACGGCCATGTCGAGATCCACGATGAACACCTCGACGTCGTCGAGCCTCGAGGGATCTCCTATCGCGAGGGCGGCGACCTCGTCCAGCGACTCCTCACGCGTGGCGAAGGGGCCTTCGGTGAGCAACCGCAGCACTCCGGTCATGCGGTTGCGGCCGATCAAGACGAACCTCATAGCGCACCCCATTCCGTGGATCCCGGCGGGCGTCGCGCGCGCCCGGCGTTCCCCATGCTAGCCGCGGCCTCAGCGGCGGGCAACCTCACGCGCACGACTCCCGCAGCGACTTCAGTCTGCGGAGGTTCTCCGCGTCCTTGACGGGCGCCTCACCCGGCATCTCCACGACAGCCGGGACGTCGGCGAGTCTCGGCTCGCAGACCATCGCCCGGAAGCCCCCGAGACCGATGGTGCCGTCCCCGATCCACGCGTGACGGTCCCGCGACGAGCCGGCGGGGAACAAGGAGTCGTTCGCGTGGACTAGACCGATCGCCCCGACACCGCAGGACTCCTCGAACGCGTCGAGCGTGCCATGCCATCCCTCGGCCGTCGAGAGGTCCGTGCCCGAGGCGTGGAGATGGCACGAATCGATGCACACGCCCGTCCCCAGGCCCGCGTCGACACGCGAGAGCACCGCGCCCAAGTCCATCGGGCCGGAGCCGAACGTCGTGCCCGCCCCGGCGGTGTTCTCGAGAAGAAGGCGGACCGGAGGCCGGTGAAGCGTCTCGGCGGCGGAGGCGGCGGCGCGCTCGACCGCGTCCGCTATGCGGACGGCTGCGGCGGGAGCGTCCTTCGCCGGGTCGGTCCCGAGGTGCGTCACGACGGCTTGCGCCTCAAGGACGGTCCCCCGCACGAGTTCGTCGGCGAGCGCGTGCCAGGATCGCTCCCACATGACATCGTCGCGCGAGCAGAGGTTGATGAGGTAGGAGGTGTGCACGAAGAGCGGACCGATCCCTTCGCGCCTGCGCGCGACGGCGAACGATGCCGCCGCATCTGCGTCGAGAGTAGCGCCGTGCCAGGCACGCGGGTTCTTCGCGAACGCTTGGATGCACTCGCAGCCGACGTCGCGGGCGTACGCCACCGCGGCGTCGTAACCTGCACCGATGCCGATGTGCGCCCCGAGAAGCATGCGTCCTCCCCCGTCCGGCGTCCGCCGCGTCACATGACTATCGTACACTCGGATCATGCCGAGGGACCCGGATACCACCTGGACCGCGCGAGCGGTCCTCCACGTCGACATGGACGCGTTCTTCGCCGCCGTCGAGCAACTCGACCATCCCGAGTGGCGGGGGCGTCCCGTCATCGTCGGCGGCTCACCCACTCGGCGCGGGGTCGTCGCGACCGCGTCGTACGAGGCCCGCGCGTTCGGCGTGCGTTCGGCGATGCCGGCCGCGGTCGCCGAGCGTCTGTGTCCGGACGCGGTATGGACGCGCGGGGACTTCGAGCGCTACGGCGAGGTCTCGCGCGCCGTACGCGCCATCCTGGGATCGTTCACTCCCTGGGTGGAGGTCGCCTCCATCGACGAGGCCTACCTCGACGTCACGCCCGACACGGCCGATCCGCGGGATCCCGTCTCCGTCGCCAGAGATATACGGGCCGCGGTCGACGCCTTAGGTGTCTCGTGCTCCGTCGGGGTCGCGACGTCCAAGACCGTGGCCAAGGTGGCGTCGGACGCGGACAAGCCGCACGGCATCACCGTCGTGCGCCCCGGCGAGGAAGCGGCGTTCCTCGCTCCGCTGCCCGTGCGGGCGTTGCCGGGCATCGGGTCGGTCACCGCCGAGCGACTGGAGAGGCTGGGCGTCCGCGCCTTGGGTGACCTTGCCGCTCTCGACGACGGCACCGCACGCTCCGCGCTGGGGCAGCATGGTCCGTCGATCGTCGCGCGCGCCCGTGGGATCGACGACCGCAGGGTCGGTGGTCGCGATGCGGCGAAGTCTGTCTCCGCGGAGAGGACGTTCGCGGCCGACCTCCGAGAGCCCCGGGACGTCGACTCCGCGCTCGTGTCGCTGGTCTCGCGCGTCGGCACGCGTCTACGGGCGAAGGGGCTTTGCGCCCGCACGGTCACGGTGAAGCTGCGATACGCGGACTTCACGACACGTACCCTGCGACGCACGCTCGCCGAGGCGACCGACGCCGACGCCGAGTTGCTCGCAGCCGCCCGGGCACTCGTGGCGGACGTGTGGACGCCTGGGGTGGGACTGCGCCTGCTCGGGATGGGCGGCAGCGGGTTCGCTTCGGCCGCTCGTCAGCTCGAGTTGCTCGAGGCACCGGGAGTGGACCCCGAGCGGCACCGCGCACTCGACGCAGGGCTCGACGCGGTGAGGCGCCGCTTCGGCGACGGTGCGGTCGTGCGCGGCGCGGAGAGACTGCGTCGGGATCGCTAGCTCCAACCGAGCAGAGGCAGGAGCCGGGCGAAGATCCCCCCGACCAGTAGCGCGACGCTTACGGTCAGCCCGACGATCGCCGCGGCGCGACGCCAACCCAGTTCGCCTGCGAGGACCGTCACCGTCGAGATGCACGGGATCGCCAGCGTGTTGACCAGCGCGTACACGAACAGGTCCGTCGGGCCCATGAACGCGAGCAGGTCTCCCGCGTGGCGCCCGACCGACGCGATAGCCAGCGTGGCCAACAGCTGGAGCGCCAACTCCTTTCGGAGGATACCGACGAGAAGTGTGAGGCCGGCGACCGCCGGGAGACCGAGCCAGACCTCGACGATGGGAGCTAGCGGAGCCGTGAGCCGGAAGAGCCATCCCGTCTCGTAGAGTCCGCCGAGCACCATGCTCCCCACCACGACTATGGGCGTCGCCACGACGAGGAACTCCGCGAACCTCCCCCACGCCTTGCGCAGCACGCCGCGCACCGAGGGCCGTCTGAACGGGAAGACCTCCATCACGAGTCCCCGTGGGCTGCCAGGCAGCATCCGTCCTAGGACGACCCCCACGGTCACCGTCACGATCGCGACGACCGCGAAGACACCGAGGGCGGGGCGCCACCCGATATAGCGTGCGACCGCTCCCAGGATGACCGCCGTTCGCGCCGAACACGGCACGAACGTCACGAGGGTCGCGGCGATCGTACGCTCCCGACGGGTGGGCAGGTCGCGCGTGGCGAGTACCGCGGGAACGTTGCAGCCGGCCGCGGCGACGAGCGGGACGATCGCCCGGCCGTGCAGGCCGACCCGATGCATAGTGCGGTCCGCGAGGAACGCGACTGCGTTCAGGTACCCGGAATCCTCAAGGATCCCGAGTAGGACGTAGAAGGTCAGGATGTACGGCAATCCGATGGCGAGCGACGCCTCGACCCCTGCGTCGAGACCCCACAGAAGCGTTTGAGCGAGAGCTCCGTCGCCTGCCACCGCGTGCACGGCGGCCTGGATCCCGGGCGACGCCAACGCACGCCACAGCGCGGAGAAGCCCGTCGCCATCGCATCTCCCGCCGCGAAGAGGAAGGCGAACAGCGAGGCGAGTACGGCTGCCAGGAGCGGGACGCCGGTGACCGGCGATGTGGAAGCGCGCCACAACCGCCCGAGGCCGCCAGCCCCCTCTCCGTCGGCCGTCGAGCATGCGGCGGAGAGTCTCGCGGCCGCGGCGTGACGCTCGCGAGCAAGCCTCACCGCGGGGCGCTCCCCCGCGATCATCCGCGACCGGTCCATCGAGGCGAGCACATCCGCTCCCCCGCTGTCGCCGGCGATGCGTTCGAGCAGTTCGGGAGCGCCCTCGAGCAGCAGGGCCGCGAGCGAACGGGCGGTCAACCCGTACGGCCGCTGAGACAGCGCGGCGCACGACGCCTCGACCGGGGCCACGACGCTTTGCAGCCATTCCCCGTGCTCGACGCCGCTCGCGCCCTTGTCGCGCGCGCTCCCCGCAGCTCCCGCCGTGGTGCTCGCGAGCAGTTCGACTCCTTCACCGGTCGTGCCGACGGTGAGGACTACCGGCGTCTCGAGCGATGCGGCGAGCCGTTCCGGGTCTACGCGGATCCCGGCGCGTCCGGCCTCATCGACGAGGTTGAGAGCGACCACGACGGGGACGCCGAGGTCGAGTATCTGGAGCGTGAGGATGAGATTGCGAGCCAGGTTCGTCGCATCGACCACGGCGATCACCACGTCCGGGTCCGCACCGAGAAGCTCCCCACGGGCGGCCCGAGGCCCCCGTCCGCTTCCCGAGAGGGCGTACGCTCCCGGCACGTCGACGACGTCTGCGGGCCGTCCTCCGAGCATCGTCGTCGCGCGCAACGACTCCAGAGTCGTCCCGGCGTAGTGAGCCGTCGCGCCACCGGCTCCGGTCAGCCGGTTGAAGAGCGTCGTCTTGCCGACATTGGGATTGCCGGCGATCGCTACACGGATCGGCCGGTCCTGTGACGAAGGACCGGTCACGCCGGCTACCGCCGCTCCGTGGAGCCGACGAGGATCCGTCCCGCCACGTCGCGTCCCAGGGCGTAGCGCGATCCACCGACCTCGACGAGGAGCGGACCCTTGAAGGGGGCTACCTCGCAGACGCGGACGACGGCTCCGGGGAACATCCCGAGTGACGCCAGATACGACAAGAGGGAGTCGTCGTCCTCCGCCACCTGTACGACCTCGCCGCTCTCGTCCGCGATCAGGTCGGCGAGCGGCCTGCCCTCGACCGTGCCGACACTGCCGTCGGCCGCGGGGATGGGATGACCGTGAGGGCACACAGAGGGATTGTCCATGAACGTCTCGAGTGCGGCCTGCACGCGAGGAGACAGGGCATGCTCCAGGACGCAGGCCTCCTCGTGGACCTCGTCCCATGCCAGACCGAGCACGTCGACGAGGAAGCGCTCCGCGAGCCGATGTCGACGGACGATGTCCACGGCTTCGGCGCGACCCGTCGGCGTCAACGTCACGCCCCCGGCCGGTCGCTCGATCAGTCCGTGCGCCTCGAGACGCTTGAGCGTCGCGCTCACGGTGGGAGCCGAGACCCCCAACGCGTCGGCGAGTTGGGCCGGACGCACGTCACCCTTCTCTGCCAGCTTGTAGATGGCTTCGAGGTACTCCTCGAGCGTCGCGCTCGACATGCCCGCGTCTCCCTTCGGCGGCCGACCGACGATGAGTCGGACGCCATTAGTATATGCTAAGCCACATCGTAAGACAACACGTCATCCGTCCGTCCGCGCGTCGGTGGCCGGGCGTTTAGGGTTCCCGCCGAACGGAGCGTGGGTGTCCCGTTCGACTTCGAGAGAGGACCTGTCGAAGGTATGCGCCTACCGCTCATCACAAACACGCCACATTCCCGGAATCGCTATTGACCCCCTACACGCAGTGCCGTAACGTGACAGGCGTCCCGAGAAGTCGGGCCGAGCGAGTCTCGAAAGCCAGCGTACCAGCTGCTGCCGGAGAGGGTCGGGTCGGGTGAGGGTCGCAGCGCGAGCGGGCCACCAGCCACCGGAACCTCGAGGGTGTGAAACGGGAAGCTGTGGGAGTAGAGAAGGCGCGGGCGAGGTTTCTCGGGACACCTGTATTCTCCGGCCCGTCCCCCATCCGGGTGGACGGGCCGTGGCGTGTCATCCCTGACGGTAGGCGACTCTGGCGATCGGCGATTCCCACACCGCGACCTCTACGACACGAACGGCGTCTCCGATGCTGTCAGAGAGCGCTCCATGGATCTCTCGCGCGAGGTTCTCGGCCGTCGGGTTGATCGCATCGAACGGCGACACCTCGTTCAGGTGCGCGTGGTCATAGCGCTGCAATTCGGCGGCGAGGTCGGCCTTCAGTCGTTTGAAGTCGTACACGATCCCTATGTCGTCGAGCCCGGCTCCCTCGACGGTCACCTCGACGTCCCAGGTGTGGCCGTGGAGTCCGGCGCATTCACCCGGGTATCCACGGAGGGCGTGCGCCGCGTCGAAGTGGTCTCGGACGGTGAGCGTGTACACGTGGTCCTCCACTCTCAGAAGAGCGACCTCTGGGCGTCCGACGACGGTGCCTCGGTATCCCCGACGGTGCCCCGTGCATCCATCGCCGCGTTGGCGAGTGCGTCGGCCTCCACGTTGGACTCGCGCCTGACGTGTTCGATCCGCGGCGAGTCGAGAGCGCGCAGGAGGGCGACGGCACGCGCGTGAAGTGGCTTGAGCCCGGGGTGCTTCACCCGGTAGGCGCCGTTGAGCTGCTTTACCACCAGCTCACTGTCGAGATAGACCGTCAGCGGGGTCGCCGCGCGCGCGATCGCCGTCTCGAGCCCCCACAGGAGAGCCTCGTACTCCGCGACGTTGTTCGTCGCCTCGCCGAGGAATCTCCCGCCGGAGCAGACCCGTTCGCCCCCGGGACCCTCCAACACGAAGCCTGCGCCCGCCGGGCCCGGGTTGCCGCGAGCGCCCCCGTCGGTCCGTAGGACGTAACTGCTCACTCGGCCTCCATAGGCGTGACTACCAGGACGCGACGGCATGCCGGGCATGTCCCCACCGGAGGACCGCAACGCAGCGAGTGCAGCCGGTCGGCGGGCAGGGCCACGCGACATGCCGAACAGGTATCCCCTTCGAGGACCCCGAGGCCGATGCCGTGCTTCGAGACCCTCGCATCCTCGTACCGTGAGAGCGAGTCGGGGTCTACGGCGCCCGATAGAGTCGCGCGCTCCTTCTCGAGACGCTCGATCTCGCTCTGGAGAGTGCCGCCTTTCGACCGGAAGGCGGCGACCATCGCTTCTTCCTTGCGGTGTCCTTCCGCGACGTGCTCGCGGATCCGCGCGGCTTGCCCCCGCGCCGTCTCCAGCTTCTCCATGACCTCGAGGGTCTTGCCGTCCGCCTTGTCCTTCGCGCGCTTCAGCGCGTCGAGCTCGCGGCTCAGCGCCTGGAGTTCCTTGGGGTTCGTCACCGAACCCGACAGGATCTTCTCCTGTTCGTGGGCGATCTTGTCGTCGAGCGCCTGCGCCGAGTCCTCCTCGCGGGCGACGTCCCTGTCGAGAGCATGTACGGCCGCGTCGGCGCGAGCCGCGAGCGCCTCCAGCTCCGTGATCTTCTTGCGCAACTGAAGGATCGCCCGGCGCTCGGGAAGGTCCTCGAGACGCTTGTGCGCGCGCATTATGCCGAGATCGGTCTCATGGAGCCTCACGAGACATGCAGTCGGATCCATCGTCACCCCTCCGGGGTCTCCACGTTCACGGCGTCCACCAGCGGACAGCGGGCTCATCCACATGGACGGTGATCCCCGCGCCGTCCGGGCATGAACGCACGGCCTTGGCCAAGACATCCACGATCGGCCACTCGGTCGCGTCGTGACCGGCCTCGACCACAGCCAGTCCGCTCTCGAGAGCGGACAGCGCGTCGTGATATCGCAGCTCTCCGGTGAGCATGGTGTCGGCTCCCGCGGCGAGCGCCGCTCTGACGAGACCGCGACCGGACCCGTTCGCGGTCGCGACCTTCCGCACCGGGCGACGAGGATCGCCCCACACGCGAGGAGTCACCCCCAGCCGCTTGCCGGCGCCACGCGCGAAAGACGCGAGGGTGGTGCCCGCGGGCGCCGCGCACAGCCGTCCCATCCGTGCGACACCGCGCGCGACCGCGGCGTCCGCGACGGCGATCAGCGGTTCCTCGTACGGATGCGAAGCGCGAGCCGCGGCGACCACCGCCGCGACCGCGTGCGCCGGGCACACGGCTTCGATGCGCTGCTCCGGCGCTCGGGTCTGCTCGCCTGTCATTCCCGACGATGATCGTGTGCCTGGTCCCGGTGTGTAGCGGCCCTCGCCGGCGACGGCGAACGAGCATCCATGGTAGCGGCCTAGACGACCCGCGCCTGCTCCGGCCATCGCGGCGGCCACCGAGTCAGCGGATGCCTCGGGGCAGAACGTCGTGACCAGGGACATCGACTGCATGTCCTCTTCCAGCGGCTCGCCTGGCTCGAGACCCGCGGCCAGCGGGAGGACGTCGCTGCCATCCGGATGCCGATCGGCGTTCGTGTGAGCGGCGTACAGTGCGACTCCCCTGCTCAACGCGATGAAGAGTGCACCCGAAGGACCTGTTCCGGGAGTGAGCGTCGCGGGCATCTCCGTAAGGACGGGGTGGTGCGTGACGAGCATCTCGCACCCGAGGTCCGCCGCCCGGCCTATGGCCTCGAGCGTGGGGTCGAGAGTGACGAGGACGCCGGAAAGGTCCCGAGACGGGTCGCCCGCGATGAGGCCGATGCGGTCCCACGGTTCGGCCCATTCGGGAGGGAACTGCCCATCGAGATGAGCGACCATCGCACCCACGATCACGTGGCGTCGACCGTCGTTCCGGTTCACAGCGCCTCCATCCCCAGTCGTGACATGTCCCGCGCCCGGAACACGCACACGTCATCGTACCCGGCATCGCGAAGCGCCGCGAGGGCA
Organism: Coriobacteriia bacterium; assembly: GCA_041658765.1. NCBI lineage: Bacteria > Bacillati > Actinomycetota > Coriobacteriia > Coriobacteriia bacterium. The sequence continues at coordinate 202,869 of JBAZZO010000002.1, forward strand.
TGACCCGAGCCGGCGCCGACCTCCTCCGGTGCGTGAGCGTCGGAGCCGACCGTGGCGGGGACGCCCGCACGCCGGCACGCCTCCAGGAACGCGGTCGCGGGATAGAGCTCGGCGCACGGCTTGCGCAGACCCGCCGTGTTCACCTCGACCGCCACCCCCGCGCTCGCGAACGTGGCGGCTACGCGCGCATACGACCCGGCGGGGTCCGATGTCGGGAAGTGGCGGAACTTCTTCATGAGATCGGGATGGGCCATCACATCGAACCGTCGACTCATGGCCGCCGCGCTCAAGTCGTCGAAGTAACGCTCCCAGAGCTCGCCAAGGTCCCGATCCACGTATCCGTCGGTCAGACGCGGGTCGTCGAACGCCCATCCGTCGATGAAGTGGACCGACCCGAGGACCAGGTCGAACGGATACGACATCAGCGCCTTGTCGAGGATGCTCTCGTGGCCCGGAAGCCAATCGGCCTCGACGCCGAGGAGCACCTCGGGTCCGCCGGATGCCGCCGAGCGCTCCTTGGCCGACAGGACCTCTGCCACGTAGGCGTCGAGTTCCTCGTACGGCATCGCGTAGCCCGAGTCGAACCCAGTGGGCAACGGGAGGTGGTCGGTGAACGCGAGGATGGATATGCCGGCCTCACGCGCGGCTTCCACGTACTCGTCGACCGTGCCCTGGGCATGACCGCAACGCGAGGTGTGGACGTGAAGATCGATCATCGTTCCTCCACGATGGTGCCGCCGCCCAGCACGACGTTGCCACGGTAGCACACGAGCGCCTGGCCGGGCGCCGCCGCGATGACGGGCTCGTCGAACTCGATCGCGAGGCGTCCTTCGAGGAGGAAGGCCCGCGCACGTTGTGCCTTGCCCTTATGCCGGACCTGGACCTCGACGGTCGGCTCGACGGGCGCGCCCCTCCACACCACATCGGTCGCCAGGACGCGGCGCCGCTCCAGATCCGCGGCAGTGCCCACGACGATCTCCCGCTCGGCTGCGTGTATTGCGACGACGTAGGTGGCCTGCCGCCCCGGTATCCCGAGACCGCGGCGTTGACCGACGGTGTAGTGGGCGATGCCGTGGTGGGTACCGAGGACCCGTCCTTGAAGGTTGACGATCGGACCTGAGCGCAATGCGCTCGGATGCTCCGCCGCGAGGAGCTCCTCACGGCCTCCCCCGGTGACGAAGCACGCCTCCTGGCTCTCCCGTCTGTCCGCGACGGGGAGTCCGAGCAGACCCGCGGTGGAACGCACAGCGCGCTTCGTCAGCGCGCCTAGAGGGAAGACCGCCCCGGCGAGCATCGACGTATCGAGGCGATAGAGGAAGTACGACTGGTCCTTGGCGTTGTCCGCTCCCCGCTCGAGCCACGGCAAGCCATCGTCTCCGGTGCGGATACGGGCGTAGTGCCCCGTCGCCAAAGACCCGGCGCTCCGTTCGCGGGCCCATGCGAGAAGAGCGCCGAACTTGATGTGCTCGTTGCAGGCCACACAGGGATTCGGGGTGATGCCCTTCGCGTACGCGGCGCAGAAGGGGTCGACGACATGCTCGGAGAACAACTCGTGCAGGTCGAGCGTCTGGTGAGGGATGCCGAGAAGGTGCGCGACGCGGTCCGCCGAGCGGATCGCGTCGTACGTGCCCTTTCCCGCGCCGCTGCCCGGGGCGTGGAGGCGCATCGTCACGCCTTCCACGTCGTGCCCGGCCTCGACCATCAGCGCTGCCGCCAGGCTGCTGTCGACTCCGCCGCTCATCGCGACGACGACGCGGGCCATCCCCTCACCCCTCGCGGATCAGATGTCGCATGCGTCCTCGGGTATCGCGTGCGGATCGAAGTCGGGATCGTCGTGCGCGAGGCCTCCGGAGATGGGCTCCCGGCCGTTCCGTCGCAGGTAGTCGTCGACCGCTGCCTTCAACCCGTCCGTCGCAAGGACCGAGCAGTGCATCTTCGCCGGCGGCAAGCCGCCGAGCTCGTCCGCGACCCGCTGCTTGGTGATGGAGACGGCTTCCTCGAGGGACATCCCCTTCGCCATCTCGGTCACGATCGACGAGGTGGCGATCGCCGCGCCGCATCCGAGTGTCTGGAACTTCACGTCTTCGAGGTGGTCATCTCCCACGGCGATCGTGATCTTCATCACGTCGCCGCAGACCGGGTTGCCGACCTCACCGACCCCGTCGGCGTCCTCGATCACGCCCACGTTGCGCGGGTTGTTGAAATGGTCCATGACCTTGTCGCTATAGAGCACGGCCGTCCCTTTCTCGCGTCCGGTCACTCGCCCGCGATCATGCGAGCGTAGACCGGTGACATGGCGCGGAGACGCTCGACGATCGGCGGCAGCGTCTCGAGGAAGTACCCTATGTCTTCCTCGGTGGTGAAACGGCCGACCGTGACCCGCAGCGATCCGTGAGCGAGTTCCGGCGGACAACCGATGGCGAGCAGCACGTGGCTCGGCTCGAGCGACCCCGACGAGCACGCCGAGCCGGTCGAGACGGAGATGCCCCTGTTGTCGAGCTGAAGGAGCATCGACTCGCCCTCGACACCCTTGATGACGAGGTTCGCGATGTTCGGCAGACGCGGTTCGCGGGCACCGTTGAGGATGGTGTGCTCGATGGAGCCTAGAACGCCATCGATGATCCGATCGCGAAGCGAAGCGAGGCGAGGCGTCTCCACAGGCCGCTCCTCGTCCATGATCCTCAGGGCCTCGGCGAAGCCGACGACGCCGACGACGTTCTGCGTGCCGCTCCGCTTGCGGGATTCCTGGCCGCCGCCCATCAGATATGCCCGGAACGGGGTCCCTTTGCGCAGGAAGAGCGCTCCGACACCCTTCGGACCGTAGATCTTGTGACTCGAGAACGACGCGACATCGACCCCGAGCGCGTCGACCGAGATGTCGAGCTTCCCGAGCGACTGCGCCGCATCGGTGTGGAAGAGCGCCCCGGCCTCGTGCGCGACCGCCGAGAGTTCGGCGATCGGCTGCACCGTGCCGAGCTCGTTGTTCGCTTGCATCACGGAGACGAGTACCGTGTCTTCTCGCACTATGGCGCGCAGGTCGTCCGGGTAGATGAGCCCGTCCTCGCGAGGCTTGAGGTGCGTGACCTCGAAGCCCTGCTTCGCGAGAAAAGCGGCGGGCTCGAGGACCGCGTGATGTTCCAAGGCGGAGACTACGACGTGCTTGCCCCTGCGCGACGCCGTCGCGGCACCGATGATCGCCGCGTTGTCGGACTCGGTGCCGCCGGAGGTGAACACCACCTCGTTGGGACGCGCGCTTATCGACGCCGCGACGGACTCGCGCGCCGCCTCCAGCGTGCGGAATGCATCACGACCCACCGCGTAGAGGCTGTTCGCGTTGCCGAACCGCTCGGTGAAGAACGGGAGCATCACCTCGAGGACCCTGGGGTCCACCGGTGTGGTCGCGGCGTAGTCCAGATAGACCGTGCGCTCCATCGCGCATCACACCTTCCCGCCGGCGATGATAGCCGACGCATCGAACACCGACTGTTCTCCCGCGAGTCCCGCGAGTGTCGCGGATGCGAAGACGTCACGTAGAGCGGAGGCTGCGTCGCCCCATACGGCCCCGGCTGCGCACGCTCCGGAGCGGCCGCACAGGGCGCCGCGCTCCGATTGGCACATCGTCGGCGCGAGGGGCCCCTCCAGGGCCTCGACTACCGAGAGCACGCTCACGCCCACTGGATCGACGCCGAGCTCGAAACCGCCCCGCGCGCCTCGCGATGCGCGAACAAGACCGGCCTTGCGCAAGGCGGCGAAGAGCTGCCCGAGGAACTTCGGCGGGATGCCTTGGCGGTCAGCTATCTCGCGCACGCTCACCGGCCCGTCGCCGTAGCGGCACGCGAGATCGATCAGCGCTAAGAGTCCGTATTCGCTGCGGGCGGTGAGACGCATCCCTGGCCTCCGGACGACGGTGACGAAGTAATCATAACCATTTCGGTATGATTTGTCACAGGAAGATCGTCCGGCGCTGCCGGCGGTCAGGCCTCTACGACGGATCCGTTCCCCTGCCCCGCCGAACGGATGACGGAGAGGACCTCGCCGACGTCGATGTTCGCGATCGGAGCGAGCAGGATGACGGCCTTCGCATGATCGATGACGCCCGATCTGTGGAGCGCCGCGACCTCTCGCAGGTTGTCGACCGACACCGTGCGCATCTGGTCGTAGAGCCGCCTCTGGCGGATGGCGACTTTGAAGACGTCGACGGTCTGCTGGCTGTCGACGACGAAGAGGACCGTCGCGTCGGGCGAGGCGATGTCCGTCCGCCGGCCCGCGATCTCGGCGACATAGTGCGACGCCGCCGCGAATGACGGGCTGCGCGAGACGGCGCGCATGACGATCTCGACACCGGTGGACGAGGACCACACGCCATCGCTACTGACGTCGAAACCGAGGGCCGCACCCAGCGACTCGACGTCCTGTCGGAATGCTGCGCGCGCTCGCATCTCCTCGTCATCGTGCGGCGTGACCGGGGAGAGCATGACGTCCGGTGCGGCTTGCTCCGCCTCCGCGCGCACGATGCGCGCCTGCTCGGGCGTCGACGCCAACTCACGGAGGTCCGTGGTCAGAGCTGCCTTCGCGTCCATGGTGAGAAGCTCCGCGAGACGTGGGTTACTGACCTCGAGCTTGAGACCGAACACGTTGAGGACCGCGAAACGGTCGCCCCCGCCGCTCTCGACGTCCTCGTTTGCTTCGCTCATGCTGTGGTCCTCCTAGGCGCGGTTGCCCACTCTCCTACCCATCATCGGCTAAGGGCACCCATGGCTCAATACCCGCATCCAGCGGACTCCGTATCCGCTCGCCTTGCCATCGCGCCTGTCGTCGGCGCGAAGGGCCCGTCCGCCACGCATCGCTGGCCGTTCGGCGGAACGAGTCGAATGACGCTATGCACGACGCCGAAGGTTCTGATAGGTTCATCTCCCGCCGTTGAGGCGGAGATGAGTCGGACGTCCACGGTTGACAGCCACAGGGTGGCGAGAACCCACTGGATGCCTTTGGGAAAGCCCCGAGCACGCGCCCGGGGCTTTCCGCCGTCCTACATCCCTTTGAGCAGGTTCGCCATCTCGATCGCGGCCAGTGCCGCGTCCCAACCCTTGTTCCCCTGTTTCGTCCCCGCGCGCTCGACCGCCTGCTCGATCGTGTCGGCGGTCACGACCCCGAAGACGACCGGGACGCCACTCTCGAGTGACACGTGCGCCACCCCTTTGGCCACCTCGGACGCGACGTATTCGAAGTGCGGCGTGCCGCCGCGGATCACGACACCGAGCGCGATGACCGCGTCGTAGCGGCCTGTCGCGGCGAACCGTTTGGCGACGAGCGGGATCTCGAAGGCGCCGGGGACCCACGCCACGTCGATGTCCGACTCGGCGACGCCGTGTCGCCCGAGGGCGTCCATCGCCCCGCCCAGGAGCCGCGTGCTCAGCAGCTCGTTGAATCTGCCCACCACGATGCCGGCACGTACGCCGGTCCCGATGAGGTTCCCTTCGAAGACGGTCATGACGGATCCCTTCTCCCGTGCTCGGACAGGTCTAGCGTGTGGTCCATCCGCTCCTTCTTGGTGCGCAGGTACGCGATGTTCTCGGGGCACGAGGGCACCTCAAGGGGCACCTGCGCGGCCACCGTCAGCCCATAGCCCTCGAGACCGACGATCTTCGTCGGGTTGTTCGTGAGCAGCCGCATCGACGTGAGGCCGAGGTCGGCGAGTATCTGCGCTCCGATACCGTAGTCGCGAAGGTCCGCGGGGAACCCGAGCGCCTCGTTGGCCTCGATCGTGTCAGCGCCGCGTTCTTGCAGCTCGTACGCCATCAGCTTGTTCGCGAGACCGATGCCCCTGCCTTCGTGACCCGCGATGTAGAGGACGACACCGGCGCCGGACTCCTGCACCAGGCGCATCGCGTCTTCGAGTTGTGCTCCGCAGTCGCAGCGCAGGGAGTGGAAGACGTCCCCGGTCAAGCATTCGGAATGGACACGGACCAGGACTTCGCTGCGACCCGCCACGTCGCCGACGACCAGCGCGACGTGGGTGCTGCCATCGACCAGGGACCGATAGCCGTGCGCCGTGAACTCGCCGAACCTGGTCGGGAGCCTCACCACCGCGACACGCTCGATCAGGCGCTCATTGCGCCGACGGTAACGGATGAGGTCGGCGACCGTGACCATCTTCAGGCCGTGCCCGGCCGCCACCCGCTCGAGCTCCGGGCGTCGAGCCATCGTGCCGTCGGGGTTCATGATCTCGCAGATGACACCCGCTGGGTACAAACCTGCGAGACGGGCGAGGTCGACAGCCGCCTCCGTGTGACCGGCGCGTTCAAGCACCCCGCCCGCCTTAGCACGCAACGGGAAGACATGTCCGGGCATCGAGAGGTCTTCGGGCTCGGTAGAGGGATCGATCGCGGCCAGGACCGTGGCGGCGCGATCGGCCGCCGAGATGCCCGTGCTGATGCGTCCCTTCGCCCCTATCGACACGTGGAACGCGGTGCCCTGTGCGGACGTGTTCGTCTGCGTCATCGGCGGGACACGCAATTCGTCGAGCCGCTCTCCCGTCATCGGGAGACACACGAGCCCACGCCCGTGCTGGGCCATGAAGTTGATCGCGGCGGGCGTCACCCTCTCGGCGGCCATGACGAAGTCGCCTTCGTTCTCGCGACCCTCGTCGTCGACGACGATGACCATCCGTCCGGCGCGGACCTCTTCGACGGCTTCCTCGATGGTCGCGAAGACCGCCTCGGCCGAGGCCATCGCGTTCACCTTCCCTCCGCGAGGTCGCGCAGCAGGTCGCCGAGGCTGCGTCTGCCGGTGCGGTCCTCTCCGTCAGTGTCGCCCGCGTAGAGGGCCACGGACCTACGGACGTACTTCGCCAGGGTGTCGACCTCGATGTTGACGGGAGCGCCGGCGGGCTTGTCCTTGAGCGTCGTCAGCGATTCCGTGTGGGGCACGATGGCCGCGGCGAACCCGTCCGCGAAGACCTGCGCGACGGTGAGCGAGATCCCGTCCACGGCGATGGAGCCCTTCTCCACGACGAACTCCATCAGCGCCTCGGGGACACCGAACCGATATCGCGCGAAGTCTCCCGCAGGCTGACGGACGGCGAGCGTCCCGACCGCGTCGATGTGCCCGCTCACGAGATGGCCACCGAGGCGGTCCGAGAGACGCAGGGCCCGCTCGAGGTTCACCTTAGACCCCTGGCGCAGACCGCCCAGCGTCGTTCGGTCGAGCGTCTCCGAACTGACATCCGCGAGGAACGCGCCGCGTATGAACTTGCTCACCGTGAGGCAGGCCCCGTCCACCGCTATGGAATCGCCGATCGCCATGTCCCGGCCGAACTCCGGTGCATAGATCTCGAGACGGACTCCGCCGGACATCCTCTCGGCGCGCGTGATGATGCCCTGCGATTCGATCAGACCGGTGAACATGCTTCCGACCCCTTTCCGAGAGAACCTTCATGACCCGCGGCGCGGATCGGTCGCCACACGGTCGCGGCGTCATCGCCCACGACGCCCGCCTCAGTTGCGCGGAATCGCGCGACGAGCGCTCCGTCCACACCGTCCGCCGTACCGTCCCACAGCGCGGGAGCGTCGAGCCCGGCGAATCCCCCGGCGTGCACGATCACCATCTCATCGACGAGATCCGCGTCCGAGAACGCCTTCAAGAGGCGCGGACCGGCCTCTACGAGCAGCGACACGACACCGATCTTCCCGAGATGCGCGATGGCGGAGACGAGACCCCCCTGGGCATCGTACTCCTCGACCCGCACTCCAGCGCCGACCAGTTCGGCGACATCGGCGCCCGTCGCTGTGAGGAGCACCGAAGGCGCCGCGCCGTCCGAGAAGAGCCGGAGCGTCGGCGGCGGCACCGTGCGCCGGGCGAGCACGATCCGCAGCGGACGCGGTCCGGAGGGCTCGCCCGATGCGTCCCTGACCGTGAGCGCGGGATCGTCGATCATCGCGGTGGAGGCTCCGACGAGCACGGCGTCCGCCTCGGCACGCAGACGCGCCGTGAGGCCGGCGCCGCCCGTTCCCGAGATGGAGGCGCGTCTGCCCTCGCGAAGAGCGGGTCTGCCGTCGAGGCTGAGAGCGACCTTGACACGCACCCACGGTCGGCCCGTGGCGAGCCACGAGAGCCAGGTCTCGTTCTGTTCCCGGAACGGCGTGGGGTCGGCAGCCAGGTCCACAGCGACCCCTGCGGCGCGCAGCGCCTCGACCCCTCCGCCGGCCACGCCGGGGTCGGGGTCGCGCATGCCGATGACGACGCGCCCGACACCCGCCTCCACCAGTGCGGGGACGCACGGGCCGGTACGACCGACATGGTTACAAGGCTCGAGCGTCACGTAGGCGACGGATCCGCTGGCGCGTTCGCCCGCATCTCGCAACGCCGCGACCTCAGCGTGCTCTCGCCCGGCTATCTCGTGGAAGCCCTCACCGACGATCTCGCCGTCGCGAACGATCACGCAGCCGACGAGAGGGTTGGGTGAGGTGGTGCCACGGCCGAACTCCGCGAGCGCGAACGCTCGTCTGAGATAGGGATCGCCGATAGCTCCGGCGACATCGAGGAACACGCGCATGCGAGGACGGACCTTCCTTCTCCCATCCGGACTCTGACCGTCGGCCCCGGGATCACACCGGGTCGGCCCCTCTCGGGGTTCGCGGGCTATCACCGCCGGTGGGGAATCTCACCCCGCCCTGAAGAAAGTCGCACTGCAGCATAGCAGGTAGGCACGGTCCGATGCCAGAGGTCGCGTTGCCTCAGAAAGAATGTACTCGAAACCGATTCGATGCCTCAGAAGAAAAGGTACTCGAACCGGCCCACGCCGGATCGACCGGCGAAGGGCCACGAGGATGCCGCTTTCGATGCCAGAGAAGA